>NZ_JAAAPJ010000010.1:300000-387510 GCF_009909145.1 Corallococcus silvisoli | reverse complement strand
TCAACTACCTGGCCCTGGTGCAGGTGGCGCTCATCTTCTCCTACCTGCGCCACCTGCATCCATCAGACACGGCCTAGGCCTTCAGCTTCGCGCGGGCGAAGAGCTTGCGCGCCTGCGTCTGGGCGTTGGCGAGCACCGCGGAGGCGTCCATCGTGGTGAGCTCGCCCTCGCGCAGCACCAGCTTGCCGTCGATGAGCACGTGCGACACGTCCGTGGAGCGCGCCGAGTACACCAGCGGCCCCGTCACGTCCTCCGGCAGCGGGCAGAAGTGGAAGCCGCGCGTGTCCACCACCGTCAGGTCCGCGCGCTTGCCGACCTCCACCGACCCCACCTCGTCCTCCAGGCCCAGCGCGCGGGCGCCGTGCAGCGTGGCCATCTCCAGGACGTGCATGGGCGTCATCGCCACCGGGCCCACGCGCGGGTTGTGCAGCACGGACGCGAGCCGCATCTCGTGGAACAGGTCCAGCGTGTTGTTGCACGGGGCGCCGTCCGCCCCCAGCGCCACGGGGATGCCGTCCGCCAGCAGCTCCGGCACGCGCGCGTAGCCCGACGCGAGCTTCAGGTTGGAGCCCGGGCAGTGGCACACCACCGTGCCCGACTCGCGCAGCAGCGCCTGCTCCCGGCCCTCCACCCAGACGCAGTGGGCCAGCGTGACGTGCTTCCCGGTCAGGCCCAGCCCGTGGAAGAAGGCGACGTTGTCCTCGCCGGTGACCTGGCGGACCACGTCCGTCTCCGTCCGGTTCTCGCTGGCGTGCGAGTGGATCCGCACGCCCTTCTCGCGCGACAGCCGCCCCACCTCGCGCAGGAGCTCCGGCGTGCAGGACAGGGCGAAGCGGGGCGCGAACGCGTAGCGGAGGCGGTCGTCGTGGGTGCCGTGCCAGCGCGCCATCAGCGCCAGGCTCTCCGACAGCGAGTCCGCCGTGGTCTCCCGCAGGCCCGCGGGCACCTCCGCGCCGGAGTCCATCATCGCCTTGCCACCGACGAGCCGGTAGCCGCTGTCGCGCGCGGACTCGAAGACGGCGTCGTAGTGGTGCACGGTGCCCATGTCGAGCGCCGCCGTGGAGCCGGAGCGGATCAGCTCCGCGAAGGTGAGGTCCGCGCTGGCGCGCAGGGACGCCGCGTCGTGCGCCGCCTCCATGGGCCAGATGCGCTCGCGCAGCCAGTCCAGCAGCTCCCGCTTGTCCGCGTGGCCGCGGAACAGCGTCTGGCAGGCGTGCAGGTGGCCGTGGATGAGGCCGGGCATCACCACCTGCCCGGTGAGGTCCAGGACGCGGCGAGCGCCCTTCACCTTCAGGCCCCGGCCCACCTTCGCGATGCGCCCGTCCTGCACGAGCACGTCCGCGCGAGGCAGCACCTCGCGGTCGCGGTTCATGGTGACGACAGTGGCGCCAGTGAGGAGCAAGTCCACGCGAGAGATTCCTAGAGGAAGGCGCGGGTGAAGGCGTGCGGCAGCAGCTCACCGAGCGTGTAGCGCGCCTCCTCCCCGCGGAGGGTGCGGCTGCGCACCGGAAGGTCAGACCCGGAGAACTCCGCCATCACCTGGCGGCACATGCCGCACGGGGGACAGGGCTCCGGGGTATCCACGACGATGGCCACGGCCACCGGCCTCTCACGGCCCTGCGCCACGCCCGCGACGAACGCGCCGCGCTCCGCGCACACCGTGAGGCCGTAGGTGGCGTTCTCCACGTTGCAGCCGGCCACCACCGAGCCGTCCGCGTACAGCACGGCGGCCCCCACCGGAAAGCGCGAGTACGGCACGTGCGCGCGCTGACGCACCCGCAGGGCCTCCTCGAACAGCCGCTCCCAGGGAATCTCCTCCGCCATGACACCCTCCTTCGCGGGACGCCCCAGGGGGCGCCCGTCCCATCCGGGAGCCCGTGCCTTAGGAGGCGCTCCGGGGCTCGTCCTTGACCTGCGCCTCCAGGTGCCGGGCGATGCCCAGCTCCACCTCCACCGGCAGATCCAGGAACCGCACGCGCACCACCGGGCCCGTCATGCCGGGCTTGGGAGGCAGCACCTCGCCCTGCACCTGCACCTCGTCCAGGGGCGAAGGCAGCGCGAAGCGCACCTCCACGACCTGGCCCGCCTCCAGCGCCTCACCCACCCACCCCACGCCGCCCAGGGACAGGTCCCCCGCGCGGTCCAGGTAGCTTTCTTCCCCCTGCCGCCGGACCTTCAGACGCATGGGGACGCGGGGCGAGTCACGCCGGTCCTCCCCCGTCCTGGTGTCCTGGTTCTCGTTCTGCTCGGACATCGCCGTCGTCTCCCTGCCGCTTCCGCTCTCAGGCCCGACCCCGGGTCGCGCTCCACCACCGCCCCGGGTCTGGGCTGGCGGCATCATACGCGGCCTCATCTAGACCGTTGCCCCTGAAAATGCATCCCGGGAGACCTCAGGCCCCCGTGGCGCAGAACCGCTCGTAGTCGATGAGCTCCACCTTCGCGCCTGGGGCGCACACCGGGCACGCTGGATCCCTGCGCAGCTTGAGCTCCTGGAAGCGCGTGCCCAGCGCGTCGAAGGTGAGCAGCCGCCCCGCCAGGGACTCCCCCACGCCCAGCAGCAGCTTGAGGGCCTCCGTCGCCTGGAGCATCCCGATGAGCCCGGGCAGCACGCCCAGCACGCCGGCCTCCGCGCACGAGGGCGCCAGCTCCGGAGGGGGAGGCGCGGGGTAGAGGCAGCGGTAGCACGGCCCCTGTCCCGGGAGGAAGGTCGTCACCTGTCCCTCGAAGCGGAACACGGAGCCATGGACGTTCGGCTTGCCCAGGAGCACGCACGCGTCGTTGAGCAGGTAGCGCGTGGGGAAGTTGTCCCCGCCGTCCAGCACCAGGTCGAAGTCCCCGAGGATGCGCTCCACGTTGGCGGAGGTCAGCCGCTCCTGGAAGGGCACCACGTTCACGTCCGGGTTGAGCGCCTCGAGGGCGGCCTTCGCGCTCTGGACCTTCGGCTGGCCCCGGCGCTCCAGCGTGTGCAGCACCTGCCGCTGGAGGTTGCTCAGGTCCACCACGTCCGCGTCCACCACGCCCAGCGTGCCCACGCCCGCGGCGGCCAGGTAGAGCGCCGCGGGAGAGCCCAGCCCGCCCGCGCCCAGCAGCAGCACCTTCGACTTCAGGAGCCGCGCCTGCCCCTCCTCGCCCACCTCCGGGAGGATGAGGTGGCGGCGGTAGCGCTCCTTCTGGTCCGGGGAGAGCACGACCGGCTTCTCCACCGGGAGGGCCGCGTCGCTCCAGCGGTTGTAGCCGCCCGCGAGCGACGCCACCCGCGTGTAGCCCAGCTCCCGCAGCGTCCGGGCCGCGAGCGCGGACCGGGTGCCGCCCGCGCAGTAGAGGACGAGCTCCTCGTCGCGGTCCGCCTTCTCCTCGATGCGCAGCTCCAGGAACCCCCGGGGGATGTGCACCGCGCCGGGGAGCCGGCCCCCGGCGTATTCGTCCGCCTCGCGCACGTCGATGAGCTTCACCTTCGCGCCCGAGTCCAACAGGCCTCGGACGTGCTCGAGGGAGACCTCGTGGATCTCCTTCTTCACCTCCGACAGCAGCTCGCGGAACGAGGGGGCCATGGTGCGCAGGGGGGCCGGGACGCGGCGCTCGCGACTACTCCAGCCGGTCCAGCACGAGGGGACGGACCGCGGGAGCCTGGTCGCCAAACCGGTAGGCCGCGAGCAGCCGCGCCCGCACGTCGTCCACGGGGCCGGCGTCGTTGTAGTGCACCTGCACCACGGGCTCGCCCTCCCTGACCACGTCGCCCACCTTCTTGAGCAGCGTGAAGCCCACGGCGGGGTCGATCTGGCTGTCCACCCGCTGCCGCCCCGCGCCCAGCGCCACCGCCGCCAGCCCCACGCCCTCGGTGTGGATGCCGGTGACGAAGCCGTCGCGCGGCGCGACCACCTCCGTGGTGGCCTTCGCGGTGGGCAACAGCGAGTAGTCGTCGATGGAGCGCGGGTCGCCGCCCTGCGAGCGGACGATCTCCTTGAGCTTCTTGAGCGCGCTGCCGTCCTCCACGGAGCGGCGCAGCATCCCGCGCGCCTCCTCCACGGTGGCGGCCTTCTTGCCCAGCACCAGCATCTCCGCGGTCAGCGCGTAGGTGATCTCCGTGTAGTCGTCGGGCGCCTCGCCGCGGAGCATGTCCACGGCCTCGCGGACCTCCAGGGCGTTGCCCACCTGGCGGCCCAGGGGCTGGTCCATGTCCGTGAGCAGGGCCACGACCTTGCGGTTCATCTCCGCGCCCAGGCCAATCATGGTCCGGGCGAGCACGCGCGCGTCGTCCGCCGTCTTCATGAAGGCGCCGCTGCCGACCTTCACGTCGAGCACCAGCGCGTCGATGCCCTCCGCCAGCTTCTTGCTCATGATGGACGACGCGATGAGCGGGATGCAGTCCACCGTCGCCGTCACGTCGCGCAGCGCGTAGAGCTTCTTGTCCGCCGGGGCCACCTGGGCCGTCTGGCCGATGAGGCAGCAGCCCACCTCGCGCACCAGCTGGCGGTAGCGCTCCGTGGACAGGTCCACGCGGAAGCCGGGGATGGACTCCAGCTTGTCCAGGGTGCCGCCGGTGTGACCCAGGCCCCGTCCGGAAATCATGGGCACCGGCACGCCGCAGGCCGCCGCCAGGGGCGCCAGGCTCAGCGACACCTTGTCGCCCACGCCGCCCGTGGAGTGCTTGTCCACCTTGATGGCCGGCGTGTCGGAGAGGTCCAGGACCTCGCCGGAGTTGAGCATGGCGCGCGCCCACGCCCCCAGCTCCCGCGAGTCCAGCCCCTTGAAGAAGATGGCCATGCACATGGCGGCCATCTGGTAGTCCGCCACGGTGCCGGCGGTGTACGCCTGGATGAACGCCTCGATGTCCGACGGGTCCAGCCTGCCGCCGTCGCGCTTGGCCTTGATGAGCTCGTAGGGTTGCACGGGACAAGGCCATAGCAGGAAGTCCCCTCCTGATGCACTCCCAGGAAAGGGAAAGCCCCAGCCGCATCTGATAGATAGCAGGGCCCATGATGCTCCACCGACTCCACGTGCTCGCACTCGCCGCGTTGCTGTGCGCCTGTTCCAAGAAGTCCGAGGAAGTCCCCAAGGCCCCGACTCCAGCGGCCACCGCCGCGAAGCCGCCCGAGGGAAAGCCGGTCGTCGTGGGGCTCGTCATCGACGTGGGGGGCCGGGGGGACCACTCCTTCAACGACGCCTCCCTGCGGGGCCTGGAGCTGTGGGCCGCGGGCAAGCGCTACGAGGGGGGCCGCTACGTGGACGCCCCTTCTGGCGAAGTGCGTCAGTCCATCTCCTCCGACCTGGCGTCGCTCGCACCTGAAGTGAAGCCGCTGCCGGTGCAGCCGCTGGTGCTCCAGAGCAAGGCGCAGGAGGACTACGCCCCCAATCTCCAGTTGCTCGTGGAGCAAGGGGCGAAGCTGACCATCGGCAACGGGTACCTGCTGGCCAACGCGGTGCGCGACGTGGCCACGGAGAACCCGGAGGCGAAGTTCCTGCTCATCGACAGTCAGCTACTGGACGCGCAGGGCAAGCCGAAGTCGCTGCCCAACGTGCGCACGGTGCTCTTCAAGGAGCAGGAGGGCAGCTTCCTCGTGGGCGCGCTGGCGGGGCTGGTGACGAAGACGAACAAGGTGGGCTTCGTGGGCGGCATCGAGGTGCCCCTCATCAAGCGCTTCGACGTGGGCTACCGCGCGGGCGTGCGCACCACCAACCCGAAGGCGGCGGACGCGCTGATGGGCGTCTACACCGGCAGCTTCAACAGCGTGTCGGCGGGGAAGGAAGTGGCGCAGGACCTCATCGCCAAGGGCGCGGACGTCATCTTCCACGCGGCGGGCACGGACGGCCTGGGCGTCATCCAGGCGGTGAAGGAGGCGCGCGCGGCGGGCAAGTCGGTGTTCGCCATTGGCGTGGATTCGGATCAGTCCCACCTGGCGCCGGAGGCGATCCTCACGTCGATGGTGAAGCACAGCGACCTGGCGGTGTACCAGGCGGCGAAGGACCTGGTGGACGGCAAGCTGACGGCGGGCGAGCAGGTGCTGGGCCTCAAGGAGAGCGGCGTGGGCATGGCGGACGTGCGCGTGGAGTTCCCCGGCAAGGCGGAGGTGCTCCAGAAGGTGGAGGCGCTGCGCCAGGACATCCTGGCCGGGAAGCTCACGGTGCCGGGGACGCAGGCGGAGCTGGCCTCCTTCCAGGTCGCGCGGCCCTGATCTCCCTCCAACACATCGCGAAGCGCTTCGGGTCGTGCGTGTCCCTGGAGGACGCGTCGCTGGACATCGCCCCGGGGGAACTGCTCGCCGTGGTGGGCGAGAACGGCGCGGGCAAGTCCAGCCTGATGAACGTGCTCTACGGGCTCTACCATCCGGACGCGGGCACGTTCCGGATGGACGGGCAGCCGGTGCGCTTCAAGAGCCCGCGCGACGCCATCGCGCGCGGCATCGGCATGGTGCACCAGCACTTCATGCTGGTGCCCACGCTGACCGTGGCGGAGAACGTGGTGCTGGGCCGCGAGCCCACGAAGCACGGCCTCTTGGACCTGGACCGGGCCTGTGACGAGGTGGCGGCCACGGCGAAGCGCTTCGGCTTCCAGTTGGAGCCCCGGGCGCGCGTGGACACGCTCACGGTGGGCTCCCAGCAGAAGGTGGAGATCATCAAGGCGCTGCACCGGGGCGCGCAGGTGCTCATCCTGGATGAACCCACCGCCGTGCTCACCCCGCAGGAGTCCGACGAGCTGTCGCAGGTGATGCGCGGGCTGGTCGCCCAGGGGCGCACGGTGGTGTTGATCAGCCACAAGCTCAAGGAGGTGCTGGGCGTGGCGGACCGCGTGGTGGTGATGCGCCGGGGCCGCACCGTGGCGGAGGTCCGGGCCGCCGACACCACCGTCTCCGCGCTGGCCGCGCTGATGGTGGGCGAGGGAGCGCGAAGCGCCGCGCTGACCGGCGTGCCCGCCACGCAGGTCCCCGCCGTGCTGGACGCCGCGGGCGCGGGCGCGCACCTGGCGGGAACGGGGTCCCTGGGCGCGATGGACATGCGGGCCCCCACCGCGAGCCACGCCCCCGGCGCGGCCCTGGCCGCCGCCCCCGCGCCGAAGGACGCGGGGGTGGGCCCCGTCGTGCTGGACGTGAAGGACCTGCGGGCGAAGGGCGGCAACGGCCGGCCCGCGCTCCAGGGCGTGAGCCTCACCGTGCGGGCAGGCGAGATCGTCGGCATCGCCGGCGTGGACGGCAACGGGCAGCGCGAGCTGGCCGAGGTGCTCACCGGGCTGCGCGCCCTGGAGGGCGGAGAGGGCACGCTGCTGGGCGCGCCCCTCGCGGGGCTCACCCCGGCGCTGGCGAAGGCGCGAGGCGTGGGCCACGTTCCGGAGGACCGGTTGGCGCGCGCCGTGGTGAAGGCGATGACGGTGGAGGAGAACGTGGCGCTGGGCCGGCACCGCCAGCCGCCCTTCGCGCGAGGGCCCTGGGTGGACTTCCAGGGCCGCCGCGAGCGCACGGACGAGCTGCTGGCGGCCTACGACGTGCGTCCGCCCGACCCGACCCTGGCGCTCCAGCGGTTGTCCGGCGGCAACCAGCAGAAGGTCGTGGTGGCGCGCGAGCTGGACGCGGATCCCCGGCTGCTCGTCGTGGTGCAGCCCACGCGCGGGCTGGACATTGGCGCGGTGGCCCAGGTGCACGAGCGCCTTCGCGAGGCGAAGGCCCGGGGCGCGGGAGTGGTGATGGTGTCGCTGGACCTGGAGGAGGTGCTGGCCCTGTCGGACCGCGTCTACGTCCTCTACGAGGGGCGCGTGACGGGACACTTCCCGCGCCAGGACCTGGACGAGCGCGAGCTGGGCCGCCGCATGCTGGGCGCGGAGTCGAGCCATGGGTGAGCGGGCGCGGCAGGCGCTGCCGTCGGTGCTCTCCGTGCTGCTGGCGCTCGCGGTGTGCTGGCTGGCCATCGCCCTCACGCGCGACGCGGACACCGCCACGCGCGCCTACCTCCAGATGCTCTGGGGCGGCGTGGGCAACTGGCCCGCCTTCCTGGACGGAGGCAGCGCCAACACCGTGCTGCGCCCCCTGGGCGAGGCCGCGATGAAGGCGGCGCTGCTCACCCTCACCGGCCTGTCCGTGGCGGTGGCCTTCAAGGTGGGGCTGTTCAACATCGGCGCGCAGGGGCAGATGATCTGGGGCGCGCTGGCCGCGGCGCTCGTCGGCGCGCACGTGTCGCTGCCCGCCGTGCTGCACGTGCCGCTGGCGCTCCTCGCCGCCGCCGCGGCGGGCGCGGTCTGGTCGAGCATCGCCGGCGTGCTCAAGCTCAAGCGCGGCGTGCACGAGGTCATCTCCACCATCATGCTCAACTGGGTGGCGGTGAGCCTGGTGGACAACTGGCTCGTCATCGGGCCGCTGCGCGCCGTGGCCGAGGGCGCGTCGTCCATCACCGGCACCGCGGAGATCCTCCCCACCGCGCAGCTGCCCCGGCTGCTGGGCGACGGCTCGCGCCTCAACCTGGGCTTCCCGCTGGCCCTGGCCGCCGCCCTGGGCGTCTGGGTGTGGCTCGCGCGCACGCGCTCCGGCTACGAGACGCGCGCGGTGGGCCTCACGCCAGAGGCGGCCCGCGCGGCGGGCATCCCCACGCTGTGGCGCGCGGGTGGGGCCATGGCGCTCGCCGGCGCGATGGCGGGGCTCGCCGGCGCGGTGCTGGTGCTGGGCACGGAGGGACGCTATCCGGGCTCGCTGGGCGCGCCCTACGGCTTCGACGGCATCGCCATCGCGCTCATCGGCAACAGTCACCCGCTGGGCACGGCCCTGGCCGCGGCCTTCTTCGGCATCCTGCGCGCGGGGGGCACCCGTATGCAGCTGCTGGGCGTGCACAAGAGCTTCCCGGAGCTCATCCAGGGCTTCGCGCTGCTCTTCGTCGCGGGCCGCATGGTGTGGCTCGCGCTGCTGGAGCGGCGCCAGAAGCGCGCCCTGGCCCAGGCGCGACCCCAGGTGGAGGTGCCCCGTGCTTGAGGTCCTGCACTCGCTCCTCTTCTCCACCCTGGACGCGGCCCCCGCGCTGGTGTTCGCCGCGCTGGGCGCCATGCTCTCCGAGCGCGCCGGCGTGGTGAGCGTGGGCGTGGAGGGCATGATGCGCACGGGCGCCTTCTGCGCGGCCGTGGCGGCGCTCGCCATGCCCACGCCGCTCGCGGTGCTCGTGGGCATGGCCGCGGGCGCGGCGATCGCGGCGGTGCACGGCTTCCTCAGCATCCGCTGGCGCTCCGACCAGGTCGTCTCCAGCATGGCGCTCAACCTGGTGGCCATGGCGGGAGGCACCTTCCTCCTGGAGTCCCTCTTCGGCCCCAACGGCACGCCCGCCATCACCCAGCTGTCCCGCTGGAACGTCCCGGGCCTGTCCCACGTGCCGCTCCTGGGCGCGCTGTCGGGCCACGCGGCGCCCACGTACCTGGCGCTCACCCTGCCCTTCCTCTTCCACCTGCTCCTGTCGCGCACGCCCCTGGGCCTGCGGCTGCGCGCCGTGGGCGACAAGCCGCACGCGGTGGCCACCCTGGGCCTGTCCGTGGCAGCCCTGCGCTGGGGCGCGGTGCTGGGCGGCGGGCTGATGGCGGGCCTGGGAGGCGCGGTGCTCTCCACCGCCGTCCTGGACCGCTTCGAGCAGCACACCCCCGCGGGCCTGGGCTTCATGGCCCTGGCCGCCATGGTGTTCGGCCGCTGGACGCCCCTGGGCGCCTTCGCCGCCGCCCTCTTCTTCGCCTTCGGCAACGCCCTGAGGATCGGACTGGCCTCCAGCGCGCCCTGGCTCCTCGACCTGGTACCCCAGGGCTTCCTCCTCGCCCTGCCCTACCTGCTGACCCTCCTCGTCCTGGCGCTCCAGGGCCAGCGCGGCCACGCCCCCGCCGCGCTCGGCACCCCCTACGAGCAGGAGTCCCGCTGAGCGCTTTCAGAGCGAGTGGGTAGATAAACACCCGGGTCTGGATCCACTTTTGGTCAAGACCGACTCGTCAAATCTGAAGCGTCCACCTGTCCTGATGCGTCAGGTCATGGCGAAGGGGGCCGCCAACCCCCTGACCTTATTGGATCGCATTTCCGGTATTTCCAGTGTGGGCTGATCTGCCGTCTGGTGGACGTCCGGCATGCCGCTGGCAAGAGAGTGCGCCCATGTCGGATTGCGTACCGGACAGCGAGCAGGCGCAGCACGTGGGCCTCCGCGGTTGGGCGGCGCACTCCCCCGGGCACCCGCTGACGCCTCCGGGCGTGGGCGGTCCCGGTTTCCAGGCCGGGGTGGGGTGACATGGAGACGACGGGAACAGGCTCGACGTCCCACGCTCGTCCGCGCGTGCTCGCGGTGGACGTGGAATCCGGCAGCGTGGAGCGGGTGCGCTCCATCCTGACGCCCGCGGGCTACGACGTGCTGCCCGCGCGCGGGACGACGGCCGCGCTGGAGGCGGTGTCGCGCCACTCCGCGGACCTGGTGCTGCTGGACGTGGAGCGGGCCCGCACGGTGGGCCTCGCCGCGTACCGGCGCTTCCGCGAGGAGCTGGCCCCGCCGCAGCTCCCCATCCTCATGCTCACGCCCTCCGCGGACCGGCAGACGCGCCGCGAGGTGATGGAGGCAGGTGTGGACGACTTGCTGACGACCGAACCGCTGGACCCGCTGGAGCTGAAGGTGCGCGTCCACACGCTGCTGGAGCTCAAGGCGCACCGCGAGCAGGGCGGCCTCTCGGAAGTGCTCCAGGATCCGCGCACGCGCTGGGTGCGCATGGAGCGCCTGGCGCGCGTGGGCACGCTCGCCGCGGACCTGGCGACGCAGATGGACCAGCTGGGCGTGGGCCTCCAGCGGGCGCTGGAGCACGTGCGCGCCCGCGCGGCCCTGGGCCTGCCGCCGGATCCGGAGGAGCTGCTCAAGCTGGGCGTGGCCGGGGAGCAGATGCGCCTGCACGGCCAGCACCTGCTGTCCCTGGGCCCCACCAACCCCAAGGACATCCAGCGCTTCGACCTGCGCGAGGTGGTGCCGGAGGTGGTGGCGCGGCTGCGCGCCAACCACCGCCTGGGCCGCGCGGACGTGCGCGTGGTGCTGCCGGAGGACCCCATCGCGGTGGTGTTCAACCGCCGTCAGCTGGAGCAGGTGGTGGCGGAGCTCGTCTGCAACGCGGTGGACGCGGTGGAGGACGTGCAGGACCGGCCGCGCGTGGTGCAGGTGGGCGTGGAGCTGCCGGACATGTTCGGTGACTTCGGGCCGCAGCTGTTCGTGAAGGACACCGGCATCGGCATCTTCGAGGGCGAGCTGCAGGCCATCTTCGCGCCGTACTACACGACGAAGGCCCCGGAGAAGAGCGTGGGCCTGGGCCTCACGGTGGCGCGCACCCTGGTGGAGAGCCTGGGCGGCAAGCTGACGGTGAAGAGCCGCGTCAACCTGGGCAGCACCTTCACGGTGGAGCTGCCCGAGCAGACGTCCTCCTGGTGAAGCCGGGGGCACGGGCGGGAGGCGACTCCCCGCCCGCGCCGGAGCGCTAGAAGCGGTAGGCCACGCCCGCCAGGGCTTCCATCGTGAAGTAGCTGTCGTCGAAGCGCGGGACGATGGAGGGCCCCAGCCGCAGGTTGAAGTTCACGTTGAAGTTGTTGCTCACGAAGTACTCCAGGCCGCCTCCGAAGAGGATGGGGATGACCGGCCCGATGCCCTCGCCGATGTAGACGTTGAACGGCACGTCGAGGCCCGCGTTGATCATCAGCGCGCTGCCCACGGGGATGCCCACCACGAACGCCACCGGCAGCGCCATGCCGAAGAGGGTGTTGCCGCGGGGGAAGTAGAGGAACGGACCGGGCTGGAAGGTGATGGCCATGGCCACCTTGTCCGTCCGGGCGATCATCACCCGCAGCCAGCCCTGGAGCTTGATGCCCTCGTCGGAGGCGTCCACCAGGCCCTCGCGGCCCCAGTTGAAGCTGAACTTGCCGCCGATATCGACGTTGTCCGAGCCCCCGTGCAGCAGGCCCAGCGTCAGGCCCGGGAAGCCAATCTGCGCGCTGAACATGTTGCGGCCGGAGCCCAGCGTGTCCGCGGCCAGCAGGGACCAGCCCTGGCCACGCGCCATCGCGGTGCCGGGAACGGCCAGCAGGACGGCCAGGAGGAAACCAGGAATGAAGCGCTTCACGCGGTTCCTTTCTGCGATGGGCCACGACGGGAGGAGACGCGGCCCGGGGTTGAAGGGTGATTCAGGACTCAGGCGGGCTGACCGCGCTCGCGGGCCAGGGCGAGGAAGGCGTCGATGAGGGCGGACAGCCGGGCCTCGGCGCGCTGGCGGGCCTGGGGGAGCGGCTCCCCGGGGGCGGGCGTCTCCTTGTGCTCGAAGTAGTATTTGATCTTCGGCTCGGTGCCGGAGGGGCGCAGGGTGACGCGCCCGCCGCCCTCCAGCGCGAAGGCGACGACGTTGGAGGGAGGCAGGCCGCCCTCGCCCTTCTGGTAGTCGCGCACGGCGCTCACGGGGGTGCCGCCAATCCGCGGGGGCGGCGAGGCGCGGAAGGCCTCCATGATGGCGCGGATGGTCTGCGCGCCGGCGGCGCCGGGGAGCGTCACGTTGCGCTGGGCGCCCACGTGCAGGCCGAAGCGGCGCTGGATCTCCTCCAGGTAGCCCAGCACGGTGGTGCCGCGCGACTCGCACCACGCGGCCATGTCCGCGACGACCAGCGCCGCGCCCACGCCGTCCTTGTCGCGCGTGGCGGTGCCCACGGTGTAGCCCAGCGCCTCCTCGTAGCCGAAGACGAACTGCGTGCCTTCGCTCCGCGTGCGCTCCAGCGCGCGGTTGGCGATCCACTTGAAGCCGGTGAGGACCTCGTCGTACGCGGCGTCCAGCCCGCGCGCGATTTCACCCAACTGCGTGGACGACACGATGGTGGTGACGACGTGCGGACGCGCGCGCTTCGTCCCCTGCGTGAGCACGTAGTGGCCCAGGAGCACGCCCACCTCGTTGCCGGTGAGCAGGCGCAGCTTGCCGGACGCATCGCGCGCCATCACGGCCAGCCGGTCCGCGTCCGGGTCGTTGGCGAGCACCAGGTCCGCCTTCACGCGCTCGGCGGTGGCGAGCGACAGGTCCATGGCGCCCGGCTCCTCCGGGTTGGGGAAGCGCACCGTGGGGAAGCGGCCGTCCGGCTCCTGCTGCTCGGCCACCGGCGTCACGCGGGGGAAGCCCGCCTCCTTGAGCGCCAGCACCGCCCACGCGCCGCCCACGCCGTGCATCGCGGTGTAGACGACGGACAGCGTGTCGCTGCCCTTGCGGTACAGGCGCAGGTCCAGGATGGCGCGCAGGTAGGCGTTGCCCACGTCCTCCGGCAGGTCGCGCCACAGCCCCTTCGCGCGGCCCTCCGCGGGCGTCAGCAGCGGGACCTGGTTCGCGGGCTCCACCTTCGCGATGGCGTCCGCGATGCCCACGTCCTGCGGCGGGACGATCTGCGCGCCGTTGCCCCAGTAGACCTTGTAGCCGTTGTACTCCGGCGGGTTGTGGCTGGCGGTCACCATCACCGCGGCGGCGGCGTTGAGGTGCAGCACGGCGAAGGCGGTGACGGGCGTGGGCACCGGCTCCGGGAAGACGTGCGCGGGGATGCCCTCCGCCACGAACACGGCGGCGGTGTCCTCCGCCAGCTCACGGCTCAGCCGGCGCGCGTCACGGCCCACCACCACGCCGCGCGTGGTGACGTCCGGCACGGTGGCCTTGAGGTAGCGCGCGAGGCCCGCCGTGGTGCGGCGCACGACGGCGCGGTTCATCCGGTTGGGGCCGGCGCCCAGCACGCCTCGCAGGCCCGCGGTGCCAAACTCCAGGTCCTGGGCGAAGCGGTCCGCCAGGTCCGCCCAGTCCGACGTCGCGAGCACCTGGGCCAGCTCCGCCTGCGTCTCCGGGTCTGGATCCGCCCTGCGCCAGGCCTCCGCCCGCTCCCTGAGTCCGGTGGTGTCCATCGCGCGTTGCCTCGTCTTGAAAAGGGGGGTTCAGCCTTTGTAATCCGTGAGGTGCTTGCGGCGCACCGGGCCTTTGGGCCCGTCCTTGTTGTTCTGGCACGCGACGCAGAACTCCGCGTAGGGCATGGCCTTCAGGCGGCCCATGGGAATGTCGTCGCCGCACTCCTCGCACTCGCCGAAGGAGTCCGGGTCCTCGCGCAGCTTGCCCAGGGCCTTCACCACGCGCGCCAGCGTGCCGTCGGTGTTGCGGTTCCGGCTGGAGGCGATGGCCTGCATCATTTCATTGAGAGGCTGCTCGTCCTCGTCGCCGCCGACGCGCGTCTCGTCGGTGCGGTTGGGCTCGATGCGCAGGGGCGTCTTCCCGGTCAGCTCCGCGTGGAGCGCGAGCAACTGCTGGAGGAAGTCCTCTCGCTGCTTCGGGGTCACGGTGCGTGCTCCAGGAGGGGTCAGTACTGCGCGGTGGAGATCTGCCCGGTGACGATGGCCACGGACGCGGACGCGCCCAGGCGGTTGGCCCCCGCGCGCAGCAGCTTGATGGCGTCCTCCGCCGAGCGCACCCCGCCAGAGGCCTTCACGCCCACCTCGTCCCCCACCACCGCGCGCATCAGCTCGATGTCCTTCACCGTGGCGCCGCCGGGCCCGAAGCCGGTGGACGTCTTCACGAACGCCGCGCCCGCGGCCTTGGACAGCGCGCAGGCGACGACCTTCTCCTCGTCGGTGAGGTGGCCCGTCTCCAGGATGACCTTCACCGGGATGGGGTGGCTGGCCTCCACCACCGCGGCGATGTCCTGGTGCACGCGCTGGTAGTCGTGCGCCTTGAGCGCCCCCAGGTTGAGCACCATGTCGATTTCGCGCGCCCCGGCGCGGATGGCCTCGCGCGCCTCGAAGGCCTTCGCGGACGGCAGCATGGCGCCCAGGGGGAAGCCCACCACGGCGATGGGGACGGCGGACGCGCCGGCCAGCACCCGCGCCGCGGTGGCGACGTGGCAGCTGTTCACGCACACGGTGGCGAAGCCGTACTGGCGGGCCTCCTCGGCCACGCGCACCACGTCCTCCGCGCGCGCCTCGGGCTTGAGCAGGGTGTGGTCGATGTACCGCGCCAGGTCCGTGGCCTTCAGGATGGACGCGGGGTCGACGCGCGCGGTGGCGGTCTGCACCCCGGGCGTGCGCGGCGGTTCGGCGTTCAGCGCGGCGGCGGGCGCGGGCACCGACTCCTGCGGGACCTTCCAGGCGTTCAGACGGAGACGGGCCTGGTCGAGCAGCGCTTCCAGGACGGGGATGACGGCATCGGCGTCGGACGGCATGGGGGCCCCATAACCCAGTCCCGGGTCCCGGGGAAGCGCTCGCGGGGGGCCCAGGCCCCGGGCAACGCACGGGGTGCCGTGGAGGGGAGCGGGGCTGTAGAGTTCCATCCCGTGAAGGTCTTCGCGCGGTTCCTGGGTCTCCTCTTCCTCCTGTTCGCGGCGGTGCCGGGCCACGCGGCGGCTCCGGCGGCTCCCACCCCCGGGGCCTTCCCTGCCCCCGTCCCGGGGCGGCTCACGGTCTACTTCCTCGACGTGGGCCAGGGGGACGCGGCGCTCATCGTGTCCCCCACGGGGAAGACGGTGCTCATCGACGGCGGGCCACCGGAGGCCGGGACGCGGCTGGCGGCCCGGCTGCGGGAGCTGGTGAAGCAGCCCCTGGACCTGGTCATCCTCACCCACCCACACCTGGACCACCTGGGCGGGCTGCGCGCCGCCCTCAAGGCGGTGGGCGCGAAGCGCTTCATGGACCCGGGCTTCGACCACCCGAGCGAGGCGTACCGCGACCTGCTGGACTTCGTGGGCCGTGAGGTGGGCCAGGTGATGAGCCCGGAGCCGAACCCCGCCACGCCCCAGACGCTGCTCACCGTGGGCCTGGGCGAGGGCGTCGCGCTCACCGTGCTGTGGCCGCGCGTCCCCCAGGAAGGGTTCCTCGCGAACACGCGCTCGGACGCGAACGCGAACTCCATCGTCGCCAAGCTCACCTATGGGAAGACGGCGTTCCTCTTCACCGGCGACTCGGAGCCGCCCACGGAGGAGCTGCTGCTGCAGAAGCCGTTGGACCTCACGGCCACGGTGCTGAAGGTGGCGCACCACGGCGGCAAGCACTCCTCCACCGCGGCCTTCCTGGAGCGCGTGAAGCCGCGGGCGGCGGTCATCTCCTGCGGCGTGGGCAACGACTACGGCCACCCGAGCCCGGAGGTCCTGGGCCGCCTTCGCGGCGTGAGCGCCCGGACCTTCCGCACCGACCAGGACGGCGAGGTGATGGCGGTGAGCGACGGCGCGACCGTCACCCTGCGTTCAGCCAGGGGCGACACCCGGTCCGTGAGCCTGCCCGGCACCCAGCCCGCGGGAAATCCCGTGGCGCTCGGCCCCATCGAGCCCACGCCGCAGCGCCGCACCGGCCGCGCGGTGGAGAAGGAACCCGAGCCGGGAGGCTCCCGGACGCGCGCGCCCGCGGAGCGCACGGCCCCCGTGTCCCGGGACACGTCCGACGAGGCCGCGGGCCAGCGCTACGTGTCCCTGAAGGGCAGCAAGGTGTTCCACCGCGAGGACTGCTCGACCCTGAAGCGCTCCAAGAACGAGCGCACCGTCTACTCCAGCCGCGCCGACGCCCTGCGTGAGCGCCGCCCCGCCGAGGATTGCCATCCATGAGTGCCCGCATCGCGCTCGGAGTGGGGCTGTTGTTCGCCTCCCTGGCCTGCCAGCAGCCGTCCGCGCCCCCCGCCCAGAAGGCCCCGGAGAAGTCGCGCTACTTCGGCGGGGCGCCGGACGGGAAGCTCCACGTGTACTTCTTCGACGTGGGCGCGGGCGACGCCGCGCTCATCGTCACGCCGCGCGGCAACACGGTGCTGGTGGACTCGGGGCCCGCGTCGGCGGAATCGCACCTGGTGAACCGGCTGCCAGAGCTGCTGCGGCGGGAGCTGGACCTCGTCGTCCTCACCCAGCCGGATCCAAGGCACCACGGCGCGCTGGACGCGGTGCTCAAGCGCGTGGGCGCGCGGCGGCTGATGGAGTCGCAGCTCCCCGACACGTCGAAGGCCTACGACGCGCTCCTGACGGCGGTGGGGTCGCGAGGGGTGCAGGTCTTCTCCCCCGCGCCGTCCTCCGCCGCGCCCCGGGAGCTGGTCCGGTTGACGCTGGAGGACCGGGTGAACCTCACGGTGCTCTGGCCGCGCGCGCCCGCGGAGCCGCTGCTCAAGGGGGCACCGGACGCGGAGGGCCGGAACGCGGCGAACTCCATCGTGCTGCGCCTCACGTACGACGACACCTCGATCATCTTCGCGGGCGCCGCCCGGGGAGAGACGGAGGCCCGGCTCCTGGAGGGCGGCCTCCTGGCGCCCGCCACGCTGCTGAAGGTCGGCTCACCGGGTGTGGACGGGGCCAACACGCAGGCGTTCCTGGAGGAGGTGCATCCCCAGGCCGCGGTGTTCAGCGGGGACGACGGCCTGGGCCGGAGCGCGAAGGTGAAGGAGCTGCTCGGGCGGCTGCGGGCCATGGACGCGCGGGCGTTCCGCACGGACGTGAACGGCGAGGTGCACGCGGTGAGCGACGGCAAGCAGTTCGAGCTCGCGCTCCAGCGCCCCTCCCCGGGCGAGCCCCCCTCCGTGCGCCGCGTCTTCCCGGGGCTGGATCCCCGCCCCGCCCTGGTGCGCACGGCCAGGCCCCCGCCGCCGGTGGTGAAGCCGGCCCCTCCCGAGCCGACGCCCGCCGGGCGGACGGAGCCCGCGCGCGCGGAGGCGACTCGCGCCACCTCCTCGCGCGTCGGCAACATGACGGACGTGGATGACCTGCCCGCCACGCGCCAGGGCAACCGGACGGAGTCGGTGCGCTCGTCCACCAGCGCGCCTGCTTCCATGGGCGTCGACTACCGGGCCAGCCGGCACAAGCGCATCTTCCACAAGTCCACGTGCCAGAGCGTACGGCTCATCAAGCAGGAGAACCTCCTCATCTTCAAGACGCGCGAGGAAGCCATGAAGACGGATCGCGAGCCCGCCGGGGATTGCCACCCGTGACGAAGAAAGCGAAGGCCATGCCCAGGGCCACGGTGGACCGCATCGAAGAAGACGTCGCCGTGCTGGTCGTGGATGGCCGCCAGGTGACTCGAGCCCTGAGCACCCTGCCCCCCGGCGTGCGCGAGGGCGACGTCGTGGACCTCGTAACAGGGACGGTGGACCCCGAAGCCACCGAAACCCTTCGGGCCGAGGTCCGCGCCGCGAGGGAGCAGGCCCTGCGCGGCAAGAAGCCGCCGTCCGGAGACTTCGACCTCTGAGGAGTTCGGGGCGCGTGGCCCGCTGGAGCGTCCGGCTCGACGTGCCAGGTCCTCCCGGTGGAACGGGATGCACCGGGCAGGGCCCGCTCCTGCGCGAGGCGCGGGAGCGGGCCCACCCATCAGGGGATGACTACGGCGTGGAGCCTTCCGCCGGGGCCTTGGCTTCGCCCCCCGCGGCCGAACCTTCCGCCGGGGCCTTGGCTTCGCCCCCCGCGGCCGAACCTTCCGGAGGCGCCACGGGCTGGGTGCCTTCCGTCGCCGGCGCGGCCTGACGCGGCGCCGGCGCGGCGGGCGCGGGCGCCTTGCCGGTCGCCTTGTTGACGATGTCCGCGAGGGCGGGCGGCAACATCCCCGCCGCCGACAGGCCGAACACGACCGCCAACGGCAGGACGATGAGCAGCACCAGCACCAGCGCCACGACCTTCAGCGCGCCGCCGCCGCTCTTCTTCGCCACGACCGGGCGCTTGCGAGCGGCCTTCGAGTCCTCCACGGCCTGCCGCGCGTCCTCTTCCTCGTCGTCGCGGCCGTCGTCGCGCTGTTCGTCCGGGTAGGCGTCCTCGTCGTCCTGGGAGTCGCCCCGGTTGCCGGGCAGATCCAGGTCGGAGAACAGCTCGTTGAGGGGCGCGCCGCTGGCGGCGGGGGCCTGCTCCACGTGCGCGGCGCGGCGCCCGGCGGGAGCCGCCGCGGGGGCGGGCGCCTCTCGGTTGTTGCCGAAGAGCGTGCCCTCGTCCTCGTCGCCGTCGCGCTCGAACCCGCCGTCGTCACCGTCCTCGGACGACCCGGATTCGGACTCCGCGTAGAAGGGCTGCTGGGGCTCCGGCTCGCGGCGAGCCGGAGGCGCGGCGCGCGGAGGCGGCGCGACGGCCACGGGCGGCGGCTCCGGAGGCGCGGGCGGCGGCTCCGGCGCGGCGGGCGCGAGCAGCGCCGCCAGCTCCGGGATGTCCGAGCCCCGCTTCCAGTCCGGCATGCCCTGGCGCCAGAAGAAACTGCGCGCGCTGATGCTGCCGGCGGCCATCCACTCGGCCACGGCCGCCTCGTCGAGCGGGCCCTCCTGCTTGTTGCGCACCATCACGAACCAGGGCGCCCCGGCCGTCTGGCGGGGCGGCGCGGTGCGCGTGGGCTCATCGTCCCAGGGCTGCTGGGGAGCCGACGCAGGAGGTCGGGCCAGGGGTGCAGGCGCTGCGACGGCGGCCACCGGGGCGGGCGCGGCCGCGGCACCGCCGCCCGCGAGCGAACGCTCCTGGGCCCGGATGCGCTCCACGTCGGCGAGGGACACCACGCGGGTGCTCTCCTCCTCGGCGGGCCCTTCCACGGTGATGACGTTCTGGCAGTTCTTGCAACGGACCTTGACCGTCTTGCCGCGGACTTTCTCGTCCGCAATGGAGTACCGCTTCTGGCAATTGTCGCAGGTGAAGTTCAAAGGGGCGTCCGGCTCTCGGGGGAAACCGCCGGGGATGCTACCGCCAGAAATCTCCCGCGCAAACACACGGTTGACTCCGTTCGTCGGCCCAACTATTCAGCCGCCCTCCCTTTCACTCCAGGCTCGACGAGGGTGGCGCATGCCGGCGAAGGATCTCGGGACCAAGCACTCGTGCTTCAAGTGCGGGACGAAGTTCTACGACATGAAGAAGCCGGACCCCATCTGCCCCAAGTGCGGGGCGGATCAGCGGGAGAACGTGGTCGCCAAGCCCGCCGAGGGCCGCCGTGGCCGTCTGGCGGCCGCGCCGAAGGTCATTGAACCGGCCGAGCCCGAGGAGACGCCCGCCTCCGAGGATGACGAGGAGAACCTCGACTCCTTCGGGGATGATGAGGACGCCGAGGCGGGCGCCGAGCCCGCCGAGGACGACGACATCTAGCGCCTTCCCCTTACGCTCGCATCCTACCGGGGCCCCCCGAACTGCTCGGGCGGGCCCCGTTGTCATTTCCCTGCCCGCCCTCCCCAGGGCCAAGCCGGGAACGCCGCTTCCCCGGGAGGGAGCCCCAAAAAGGGGCCCGCTCCACCCGGGCGTCGGCTCAGGTGCCGCTCAGGCGCTCATGGGACGAGACCAGCGACAGCTCGGTCAGCGCGCTGCGGATCTCCTCGTAGAGGTTGGGTCCCATCTCCTGCATGCCCACGGGGCGGGTCCCCTTGCGGCGGACCCCCATGGGCGACCGCTCCCCAGCGGCGGACACTGCGGGTTGCTTCCTGGACTGATGCATGACGAGTCCCCCTCGCGCGGAAGTGTTGGCTTCCGACAAAGCAATTTTGCCACCAAGACAGAAGCCCGAACAAGGGCCGTGTTTTCCGGCACTTGGAGGGGCTCCCCATCAGACAACTCCTCCAGAGGCGGGTCGGCCCTGACAGCGATGTCAGGGGGGCGCTACTTCCCCGGGCCCTCCTGAAGCAGGGCACCCACGTCCCAGGTCTGCTCGAGCTGGACGGTCTCCCCCGCGCGGACCGTGACCGGGCGGGAGGCTTCCGGAAGCCGCGCGTGCCAGAAGGTGAGGGTGTGCGCGCCTTCGGGGACGCGGAGCCGGAAGCGGCCGTCCGGGGTGGTGGCGACGAAATAGGGGTGGTTGAAGGTGCGCACCACCGCGTGCATCCAAGGGTGGACGTCGCAGCGGACCTGGACGGTGCCGGGTTCGGCGGGCAGGGGGCGGCGCAGCGTCATCCCCTCCAGGGGCATGGCCACGTTGAAGACGGAGCGGTTCGTCCCCGCCTGGGCGCGGACGTTGTGCACCAGCGGGTCGGAGTTGCGCAGCAGCAGCTCGCCGCCGGCCTTCGCCGCGAGGGCCGGGGGCTCGTAGTGGCACTGCTTCTGGTCCAGCACGGGCGGGGGCGCGGGCGTCTCCGGCTCGGGCAGCGCGGCGCCGTCCTGGAGCGAGACGACGGCGAAGGCCAGGGCGCCCTGCGCGCCCACCACGAGCGAGCGGTCCAGCGCCTGGTCGCCGCAGACGCTGGCGACGGTGGCGGAGGTCGGCGCGCTGGGGGGTGGGGGTGGAGTCCCCGTCAGCAGGACCCGGCCCTCGATTTCACCCCACTTCACGGGTCCTGCCGGACGGGGGGCCACGGCGGCGGGAGGGGGCGTCGCCGGAGGCGGCGGAGGCGCGGGGGCGTCGCGGCAGGCCCCGGCGGCGAGGAGGAGCGCGGGGGCCAGGAGGGGTCGGAGGCGGTGGCTGGACACGTGCCCCGTCTAACGGGTGCGTGAAGCGGATTCAAACGCCCAACGGGCGGGCGGGGAACACGGGGATGGAAGGCTGCCCATTTGGGCGTTGGAACCCCAGCATCCTTGTTGGTACAAGAGCCGAGCCGTGCGTCGGTGCGGCCGTGTGGGAGGCAGCAAACTTGCGGGAGAAACTGAAGGCCCTGGCGGAGCTGCAGAAGGTTGACCTCGAGGTCGCCTCGCTCCGGAAGGCGGCGGACGTGCATCCCCGCCAGATTTCCGAGCTGGAGCGGGAGCTGGGCGGCGCACGCAATGGCATCGAAGCCGAGCGGACACGCGTGGCCGACCTGGAGAAGCAGAAGGCCCTGCTCGAGCAGAACATCACGGACGAGAAGGACAAGGTGAAGAAGTGGGAAGCGCGCCTGTCCGACCAGCGCTCCACGCGTGAGTACTCGGCGCTCGCTCGCGAAATCGACATCGCGAAGAAGGGCATCCTCACCCAGTCCGAGGCGCTCACGGAGAAGGTGAAGGAGCTGGGCGGCGCACGCGACGCCATCAAGGGCAAGGAGGCGGACTACGCCACCAAGCAGCAGGGCCTGTCGGCCCGGATGACGGAGCTGCGCGGGAAGCTGGGCGAGTCCGAGTCCCAGGTGAAGGAGCTGGAGGGGCGCCGCGCGGAAGTCGCCGCGAACGTGGACGCCACCCTGCTCCGTCGCTACGAGGTCATCCGCAAGAAGAAGCTGCCCGCGATGGTGGGCGTGGTGGCGGGGACCTGCCAGGGCTGCAACATGAACCTGCCCCCGCAGATGTACAACATGCTGCGCACCACGCTGGGCACCGACGTGTGCCCCTCGTGCAACCGCATCATCTTCGCCATTGAAGCGCTGCAGGAGAAGCCGAAGGACTCCGCCGAGAAGTAGCGGCGGCGAGCCCCACGCTCCCCTCCCTCCATGCCGCCCCCCTCGCTCGTCGACCTCCTCCGTCACATCGCCCGTGAGGAGCCGTTGACGGCGACGGTGCGAGCCTTTCGCGGGCTCACCCGGGAGCACCTGGGCCAGCTGCTGGACGAGGCCGCCGACCAGCTGGGCGGCGCTCCGCGAGAGCCCGTGCCGGTGTCCGCCACCGAACAGGCCGTCGCGCTGCAGTCGGAGGCCCCCGGTGTCGAGGTCGTGGTGCCCGCCGCGGGGGGCTCGCTGACCCGTGTCCGCGTCTATTCGGACGGGGCCGCGCGCGGCAACCCGGGCCCCGCGGGCGCGGGCGCGGTGCTGATGGACACGCACGGCGCGGTGGTGGCGCGCCTGGGCAAGTTCCTGGGCACCCAGACGAACAACTACGCCGAGTACATGGGCCTGCTCATCGGCCTCCAGCACGCGAAGAGCCTGGGCGCGCGCGAGGTGGAGGTGTTCGCCGACAGCGAGCTGCTCATCCGGCAGTTGGGCGGGCGCTACCAGGTGAAGAGCCCCACCCTGAAGCCCCTGTTCCTGGAAGCCCAGAAGCTGCTCGCCGGCTTCGGCAAGGTGAAGCTCGCCCACGTCCCCCGCGCGCAGAACGCGGAAGCGGATGAGATGAGCAACCGCGCCATCGACGAGCGGATGTAGCCGCACCTCCGGGCCTTCCACCTCCTGAGCCACGGGAGGCGGGTGGGCCCGGATGGCATGGACCCCGCTCAGGGCTCGGTGTCCCCCGCCACGGCGCTGGACGGCTTGGGCCGGGCCCAGTGCTCGAGCGCGGCCGTCACCGGGCCGGGCAGCAGCGCTTCCCGCTTCGCGCGCGCATAGGCCGCCTTGGAGTCCACACCTTCGGCGTCCAGCCGGCGCGCGACGACCAGGGAGAGCGCGGCGCGCTCGCCCCAGTCCAGCGTGGGCAGGGACTCCAGCGGCAGCTTGCCGTGCACCACGTCCTGCAGTTCGCCGAAGCCCATCTCCACGGCGGATACGTCCAAGATCCTGGCCGCGAGCGCGGAGTCCCCGAGCCGTTCGAACTCCGCCGCGAGCAGCAGGGTCGCATCCGTGCCCATGCGGCGGAACACACTGAACTCGATGTCGGCGCAATCCCTCGCGGCGACCTTGGGCTCCTCCGCGAGCGCCATCAACACCCGCGTCGCGGCGGCGAGCACGTTGTCCGAGGGAGCATTGCTCGACTCCGGGGAGACCACGGGTTCACCAAGCGAGGCCGCGACCCACTCGCTCACCACGGCGTCCGCCGGCTTCTTCGACGCCCAGGTGATGAGCTGCCGCATCACGGCGTTCTTCTTTCCCTTCTGAGAGGAGCTCCCGACGAGCTTCGCGTAGAGCAGCACGTCGTCCGGGTTCACGGTGTCGTCCTTGGCGCCGGCCTTGAGCAACCGCTCGGACACCTTGCGCGCGGCTTCTTCGCGGCGGCCCAGCGCCACCAGCGTCTCCGCATGTGTGTCCAGGAGCAGGGCGTAATCGGAGTCCTGCTGCTCCATCGCCTCCAGCAGCGGGAGCGCGTCCGCCCAGCGCTGCTGACGCACGTAACGCAGCGCCAGCGCCTTTCGGGGGAGCGGCTCACCCGGATGGTCGCGCATCAAGGCCTCCAGCCGCTTCGTCCCTTCCCCGGCGGGCTCGTAGCGCGAGAGCATGATGGCCATGACAACAGCCCCGGGCTCACGCTCCAGCGCCGCGACGTAGTAGGCGCGGACCTCGTCGTTGCGCTCCGCACGACGCATCTCGCTCGCCCAGAGCCGGTGCGCGGTCAGGTCGTCCCGATGCGCGTCCCGCCATGCGCGCGCGACCGCGACGGACGCGAGCGGCCCTTCCTTGCGCGCGAGCGACAACCGCGAAACGAAGGCAGCCTCCTCCGCGCTCCGGGTTTCCGGCAGGGCGCGCCACAAGGCCTCCGCCAGCTGGTTCGCCTCGGCGGTCTGCCGGGAGTCCATCAACATCCCGAAGGTCGTCGCCCAACCGCCGGGAAACCGCCCCAGGTGGGTGCGCGTGGTCGAACGGCCATTCTCACGGCGGACCGACATGCTCTCCGGAGGGTCGGTGAGCACGTAGTCGAACTGCCCCACCCGCTGGAAGACCTTGCCTCCCAGGGACAGCGGCTGGGAGTCCGGCGCGCCGTTGGAGTCCTGCGTCCGCGAGTAGCGGACCGTCGTCGAATACAGCGGCGCGGCGCCCAGGAGGTTGTAGATGAAGAGGCCCCCTTCGTCGGTCACGAACACCGTCTCGTGCGCCAGCGGGCCCGTCGCGTTGCGCACGTCCACCTCCAGCGGCCCCACGGGCAGCCTGCGCAGACGGTGACCATTCGCATCGAGCGTGAACCGCTTGCCGCCCGCGGAGACCGTGACCTCGCTGTCCAGCCCGTTGACGAAGAGCACCTTCTCGTACGCCATGGCGAGCCGGACCACCGCCACGAACGCGAGCGAGCAGAGACCGATTCCACCGAGCAACAGCAGCCCCAGGCGAGGAGAAGTCGAAGGAGCACTCACGGCTGGGCCTCCTGGGCAAGCGTCGACGTGGTGAGCAGCAGGGGGTGGCGCTGGCGCGCACCGGGAAGGTGCCAGGCGTCCACCCAGGCATGGAAGAGGACTTCCGAAGCGCGCGGATCCGCGGCGTCCGCCACGAGCTCCAAGGCCCGCGCGGGCCCATCCGGAGCAAGGCCCTCCTGGGTCACAGACCAGACGCGCTGGGTCCCCGAAGCGCCCCGTGACTCATCCCGCACGTGGAGGGTGAGCAGGGGCGGCTCCTCCCGAGAGCGCCCCCAGCCTCCGTCCACGACCAGGACCCCTGTCCCCAGCACTTCATCCACCGTCCGTTGCCACGCCACCACCAGCGACTCCGAAGGGTCGTCCCGCACGGGCAACGCGTCGTCCTCGGCGGGCGCCTTCCACACCACCGTGATGCGCCGGCGGTGGTCTCGCGACACCGCGTCCAGCAGGCTCTCGAAGAACGGACGGGACGGAGCCGCGGCGCTGTCTGGATCCAACCGGGCATCCAGCCGCGCTCGGGCCTGGGCCAGCTGTGCATCCACGAGGGCCTGGATCCGCGGTGCGAAGCGGCTGTCCGGCGAGTCGCGCAGATACTCGAGCATGGAGCCCAGGTCCGACCGCGCCGCGACGCGCATCCAGGCGTGGGCCTGCACAGAACGCGTCTGCTGCCACACGGCTCCGCCCGCCAGCAACACCCCGACCCCCGCGGCCGCGAACACGCCGGGCCACGGCGAACGCGCGCGCTGCGCGCGCACATGCCCCCGCTTGTCCGCTTGAGCCAGCAGCGCCGGAGGCAGGTGCTCCACACCGCTCTCCGCATCCAGCATCCCGCGGCCGAGCAGCTCCAGGACCCGGCGGCGCCGCGCAATCAACTCCTGGGCCTGCGCTTCCGCCTTGTCCTTGCCGTGCACCGTCAGGACCATGCGCTCGTTGTTGAAGCGCAGCTCGAGGGCGGTGTGCTGATAGACGCCGTTGCGCTGGTGGTTCACCAGCTTCAAGTCCTGCAGGTGCACGAGCGGCCACACGGTGATGTGGTCGATGTCGATCTGCACCAGGTGCAGCGGATGGATGGTGTTGAAGCGCGCATAGGGGCTCGCCATCACCCTCAGGAAGTGGCGGGCCCAAGCGTAGGTGACGCCACAGAAGACGGCCGCGTAGAGCGCGCACCAGACCCAGTCCGAGACGCCGCGCGCGGAGGTTCCGAAGGAGATGTGCGCCAGGAGGAAGCAGGTGGCCGTGACGAGCGCCAGGGTCACGGCCGCCGACTTCAAGCCGGTCCACAGGGTGCGCCAGCCCCCGACGCGCTCGGCCTCCGAGTGCAACCACTCGCGCGTGATGGCCGGCAGCGCGTCCATGTCCACGGTGACACGGGTCGGGTATGAGACCTCGGTGGCGCTCTCCGGGTTGAAGCGCCGGCCGAACTCGAGCAGGCGGTTCGCGCCCTGCGACTTCTGCTGGGAGAACAGGTGCGCCGCGGCGGCGGAGAGCTGGCCTCCGGCCCACCGGCGCAGCTCGGGGTCCGCGTCCTCCGGCAGCTCCGCGTCGAGCTGCTCCAGCTCCTTCGCCGCGTCGGCCTCCTGGCCGTACTCCAGCATCGTCGCGATCCGCCGCACCTTGAGCGCGAGCACGTCCATGCGCGACACGCCAGGCAGCGCCTGGGCCTGCGCGAGCACGTCGAGCGCGTCCGGCACCTGCCCCATCGCCTCCAGGCAGTCCGCCAGCGCCACGCGCGGGCTCACCTCCGACGGGCCATGCTTGCCCGCACGCCAGAAGGAATCCGCGGCCTCCTTCAGCCGGTCCAGGCGGTTCAGCGCCCAGCCTCGGTACAGGTGTGCCTGCCAATGCCCGGGCGCCCGCGCGATGAGGGCGTCGAACTCCTCCAGCGCCTCCTTGGCCTCGTTCTCGAAGAGGAGGTTGCGGCCCAGCAGCAGGCGCGCCTCGTGGAAGTCCGGCTGCTCCGTGAGCAGGGCCTTGAGGACCTTGCGCCCCCCGGCCTTGTCGTCCGCATCGAAGAGGTCGATGGCCTCCTGGAGCTGTGCGTTCTTCACCGCCTCCGGTCCATCCACCGGCGCGTCGGAGCTGGCGTCGAAGGCCTGACGCGCTTCAGGGTCGGAGAGCAGCTCGTACGCCTCGCGCAGGCGCTTGAACACCTCTGGGTGCGTCTCCGGCGGGTTCTGCCGGACACGCTCGAAGTAGGCCTTCTTGATGGCGCGGGTGTCCGCGTCCCTCTCGATGCCCAGGACCTCGTAGGGGTTCGGCCGGGGTTCGTTGTTCACCGTCGCTCCACTCCTGGCGCGGTCGCGGTCACGACCCGCCATGCCTCGTCCAAGCTGTCCACCGCGACCAGACGCAGACGCCCGGCCACGTCAGGCGGCAACGCCGCTACTTCCTGCAGGTTCCGGCGCGGATGCAGCACCACGCGCATGCCTTCGAGGTGGGCAGCCACCAGCTTCTCGTGCACGCCGCCGATCTGCCGCACGTCGCCGGAGAGCGTCAGCTCGCCGGTGACGGCCAGCCGCGCCGGCAACGGGCGCTGCGTGTAGGCGGAGAGGCCCGCGAGCGCGAGCGCGAGGCCGCATGACAAGCCGTCCTTGCCCACCTCCGTGTCGATGAAGTGCAGGTGCAGATCGTAGCGGGTGACCAGCGCGCCCAGCCCCAGCGCGGGCGCGCGTGCACGCACCGCGCTGAAGGCGATGTCCGCGGCCTCCTGCCCCTCCGGTCCCACGCGGCCACTGCACCGCAGCACGCCTCGTCCTGGCACCGCCACCGCTTCCAGTGGCGAGACATGCCCGCCGTTCGGATGCCATCCGAGCACGCCCAACCGTCCGACCGAGGGGACATCGCGCGCCAGGAGCCGACGGCGCTCGGAGACCTCCGCCTCGCGCCCCGCCGCCGCCAGCGACTCGCCATTCGCGGCCGCCTGGGCATAGAGCGCCCGCGCCTCGTCCAGGGCTCCGGCTTCGAGCTGATAATCTCCCAGGCGCAGCGCGGCGGCCCCTGGCGCTCCGGGCGCCTCCAGCGCGGCGCGGCGGGCCGCCTCGACCTGAGCCAGGGGCCGTCCCTCCAGCCACACCAACTCCGCGCGCAGCAAGGCCGCGGCGGCCCCCGAGCGGCTGGATGCGGGTGCGGTCACGAGCTGCCGCTTCGCCTCCCCGAGCGCTCCCCGGGCCAGGGCCTCCACCGCCGCGTCGAGCTTCGCCTGGGAGAGCGCGGCTCGCGCCGTGGGCAGCGCGAGTGCCTGCGCGGCCTGCTCCAGCGGTGGCGCGTCCAGCATGGCGGTGGTGGCCGGGAGCCCGAGCGCCGCGCGCGCTTCGAGCACCGACTCCGCGAGGCGCGGGTCCTCTGGCGCGAGCAGCCGGGCCCGCCTGAGCGCGGGCATGGCTTCAGAGGGCCGGTTCGTGCGCTCACAGAGGCGGATGACGGCGCGCCAGGCCTCCAGCTCCCCGGGGGCGGCCTCCGTGGCCAGGAGCGCATGCACCAGCGCGTCGTCCGGCCGCGCTTCCTCCAACAGGGTGATCAACTCGGCGCGCAGGGCCGCGTCACCGGGAGTCTCCCGCGCGCAGGTCTCCAGCAGCTTGAGGGCCTCCTCCCGCCGTCCGTCACGCGCCCAGGCGCCACACAGGAGGCGGCGCGCGGCCCCTCCCCCGCCCAGGTCCAGGGCCCGCCGCGCGTGCTCCGCCGCGCCGCTGAAGTCCCGCTCCTGGAAGAGCGCTTCGGCCAGGGCCAGCCGGGCCGATGGCTCGCTGGGACGCAACACCACCGCGCGCTTGAGTTGGGTC
Organism: Corallococcus silvisoli; assembly: GCF_009909145.1. NCBI lineage: Bacteria > Pseudomonadati > Myxococcota > Myxococcia > Myxococcales > Myxococcaceae > Corallococcus > Corallococcus silvisoli. The sequence goes on along the minus strand of NZ_JAAAPJ010000010.1, from coordinate 358,963 downwards.
AGCAGCACGCGGTCACTCTCAGCCCAGGTCGAACAACAGGTCGGTCAGCTCGGCATCGAGCCGGGCCGCCGCGACGCGGTCGCCTCGCGCACGGGCGTCCCGCAAGTCGGCGCACAGCGACTCGAGCCGGGGACGCACGTTCGCCGGGGCGGTCGCGATCCGTTCGGTCGCGGCGGCCAGCAGCGCGTCCGCATCGCTCACCGCGGACGCGGCGGCGGGCACGGCCGTGGACGCCGGCGCGGATGCGGCCCCGGCCATGGACGAAGCCATGGACGCGGCTCCGGGCGCGGACACGCTCGGGGCGGGTGCGGCACCCCATTCACGCGCCAGCCGATCCCTCGCCTCCACCCGCTGCTCTGGCCCCAGGCGCTGCGAGCGCTTGTCCACCACCAGCGTGGCCTCCTTGCCGGTGGAGACCACGCGCGTGGTGACGTCGAGGATGCCGTTGATGTCGTACGTGAAGGTCACCGCGACCTTCTCCGCGCCCGCGCGCCCGGGCGGCACGCCTTCCACCGTGTACGCGTCGAGCAGCAGGTTGTCCTTCACCAGCCTCGCTTCGCCCTGGAACACGCGGATCTCCACCGCGCGCTGGTTGTCCGCCGTGGTGGCGAAGGTCTCCGTCCGCGACACCGGCACCGTCGTGTTGCGCGGGATGAGCGGAGAGAAGACGCCCCCCACCCGCTCGCGCCCCACCGACGCCTGGACCTCCACCCCGAGCGTGAAGGGGCACACGTCGGTGATCATGATGCCGTGCGCGGCGCTCATCGCGCCCGTCTTCAGGCCCGCCTGCAACGCGGCCCCCAGCGCCACCGCCTCGTCGGGGTGCACGCCTTCGCGCGGCTCGCGCCCGAAGTATTCGGCGACCAGCTGGCGCACCAGCGGCACGCGCGAGCTGCCGCCCACCAGCACCACCTCCGCGATGGACTTCTTCGACAGCTTCGCGTCTCGAAGCGCGCTCTCCATCGGCTCGAGCGTGGCGCGGACCAGGTCCGTCACCAGCGCCTCGAACCGGGCGCGCGTCACCTCCACCTCCAGCGACGCGAGCGCACCACCCCTGCCAGACGCGAGGAACGGCACGATGACGGGGGTCGCGTCCACCGACGTGAGCGCGATCTTCGCGGCCTCCGCCGCGGCCTTGAGCCGCACCCGCGCCGCGAGGTTGCCCGCCAGGGACACGCCGTGGAGGCGCTCGAACTCCGCGCCCAGCCAGGCGGCCAGCGCTTGGTCGAAGTCGCTGCCCCCCAGCTGGTTGTTGCCCGCGGAGGCCTTCACGTCCAGCACGCCCTGGAACATCTCCAGCACCGACACGTCGAACGTGCCGCCGCCCAGGTCGTACACCAGCACGTACTGCTCGGCGTCCAGGTGGTTCACGCCGTAGGCGAGCGCCGCGGCCGTGGGCTCGTTGAGCAGCCGCTCCACCTTGAGTCCAGCGAGTTCGCCAGCATCCTTGGTGGCCTGGCGCTGCGCATCGCTGAAGTAAGCGGGCACCGTGACGACCGCCTCCGTCACGGTCCCGCCCAGGGCCCGCTCGGCGTCCTCGCGCAGCGCGCGCAGGATGAGCGCGGAGATCTCCGTGGGGCTGTAGCGCCGCTCACCGAGCATCACCGGCAGGTCGCGGCCCATGCGCCGCTTCACCTCGGCCACGGTGCGCTCGGGATGCACGAGCAGCTGCGCGCGCGCGGACTCCCCCACGTGGAGGCGGCCCTCCGCGTCCAGGCCGACGACGGAGGGCGTGAGGCGCTGCCCCAGCCGGTTGGCCAGGAGGGTGGGGCGACCCGCGCCGTCGAGCGAGGCCACCAGCGAGTGGGTGGTGCCCAGATCGATGCCGACAACATGACTCATGGAATGGGACTCGGGGCCGTTCAACGAAGGACTGCGAGCGACGGGCTACGACTCCGGGGGCGTCCAGCGCTGGGCGGGCGCGGCGGCCATCGAGGCCACGGGGCTCGCGTACATCCGGCGCAGCTGCTCCAGCCCCTCTTCACTGATGCCCGCCTGCGCGGCGATCTCCAGCGCGCGCTCTGGCGACGCGTGAGTGAACGGCCTCCAGGTGTACGAGGCGATGAGCCCCGCGATGCAGAGCACCGAGACCAGGGCCAGCGAGATCGTGAGCCCCGAAACCTGGCCGGAGAGCATGGTGAGCCCCCCGAAGAGAGCACCGAGGCCCACGAAGAGGAACACCACGCGCGCCCACGCCACGAGCACGGACTTGCCGCTCATGGGGATGGCCTGCCCTCGCCATCCATTGCCGTCCTCGCCCACGACGAGCCACCCTTCCAGGGGAAGGAGCGGCACGTAGTAGAGGTGGCCGAACTTGGTCGCCACGTAGCCCAGCCCTGGAACCTCGTCGACCTTGCCGTAGAGCCTCGAACCGAAAATGATCATGTGATTCCCCCTCGAAACGGGCGCGCCGTGCCCCGGAGGCCCCACGCCGCGCGGGCGCGAATCCTGCGGCACCCGGGTGAATGCTTGCAATCCCCAATGACAGTCGGGGCGCCGCCGCGCACCCCACGGAGGGAGATACGGCAGGACCGCCTCTCTCTGGTCGCGGCCTGGCGATGCCCTGCCACGCCAAAAGCAGACAGCCCTTCAACTCCAGAACGACGACGCCGGCCCCCGAACCGCCGCATCCGCCGGCCGGCGTCCATGCTCATCGGTCCTGTCCCTCCAGCAGGGACAGGATGAAGGCACCGTACGCGTCCTTCATCGGCAGCTCGAAGTCGACCTTGAGGCGACGGCGCTCCACGCGGACCGCCGCTCCTGTCCTCGGGTTGCGAGCCTCCTTCTCGTACGCCTCCCGGTAGAGCCCCGTCCCCCGCTTCTGCCAGTTCGGCAGGTCGTTGAACTGGATGCCTCGCTGGAACAGCAGCTCGTTCTTCTGCGCCACCGACAGGCCCACGAGCGTGTTCGTGGCCTCGTCCACGCCCTTGCCTTCCCGGCGCAGGCTCCAGTAGCAGTGCCCGTTCAGCGCGTTGCGGTGCGCGTCCTCGTTGCGCCAGCGGAAGTAGTCGCGCACGAGCTCCGCGTTCGGCAGCTCGCAGATGCGGCAGTCGAACGCGGCCAGGCCGCCCAGGAGCAGGGAGAACTTCGCGCTCGCCTCGCCCGCGAGGATGGAGTTGAGCTTGCGCGTCTTCCTCCCGAACGTGTCCTCGTCCGGGTGGAAGAGCAGCGAGATCTCATCGCTCTGCGTGTAGCCGTAGAGGATCCGGAACCCGCAGTTCATCAGGTGCTCGGTCGTCGCGACCATCATGTCCCGGACGCGCACGTCGAAGGGGCTCTCGAATGCGTGCACCTCCTTCGTCAGGCGCGTGAAGCCGCGCCCATCGATTCGGGCCACCATGAACACGCCGGGAAGCACGCACAGGTCGTGCGCGGTCTCGAAGACGCGCATCCGCTCGTCCAGCTCATCGAACTTCACGTTGCCACTCCTCCACGACAAAGCCGTCCTGAGACAGCCGGATGAAGAACAGCGCGTCGAACCCCTCCTCGGGGCTGGGGACCTGCAAGCGCCGGTAGGTGCCGAGCACGCCCACCACCGGCACGCGCTGCTCCAGGGGGCGCTGCTCATTGCGAAGGAGCGCGTCCGCGACCTTCGACTGGAAGTAGCAGCCCACCACGCGGAAGCCGGCGTCCTTCGCGGCAGCGATGTACCGCGAGCGCTCCGCCACCGTGGGGTTGGTGTTGTCCACCACGAAGGGCTGCTTCGCTTCCAGGCACGCGCGGAGCAGCACCTTCTCCCGGTGCCGCGTCTTGAGCATGTCCAGGCTCAGGCGGACGTGGGTGGTGAAGTAGCGCTCCCGGTAGAAGGTGCTCTTCCCCGTTCCCTGGATGCCCGTGAAGATGATCGCTTCCACCCGTCCCTCCCCTGCCGCGAGGTCACCCGCGGGGACTGCTGGACGGCCGGACCCACGCGGACCCGACAAGCCTCCGGACGCTCAGCCGGACCCGGGGGTCAGCGACCTTCGAACGGTGTCCCCATCCCCAAGGTGGACCCGCGAGGGGCGGCTGTTGTATCCCCCAGGTGCCGGAGCGGTCCGGGTGAACGCCGGCCATCGCAGGCATGGATGGCGGGAGGAAAGTCCGGGCTCCACAGGGCAGGGTGCTGGCTAACGGCCAGTCGAGGCGACTCGCAGGAAAGTGCCACAGAAAACAGACCGCCTGTCCTCGCGAGGGGGCGGGTAAGGGTGAAACGGTGCGGTAAGAGCGCACCGCGTCCGGGGTGACTCGGACGGCACGGTAAACCCCACCTGGAGCAAGAGCCAATAGGAGCGCGTCCCCGAAAGGGGACAGGGATGGCCCGTCCTACGCGCTCGGGTTGCTCGCTGATGAGGCCCCTGGGCAACCAGGGCCCTAGATGAATGTTCGCTGCCCATCCCGAAAGGGGTGGTGACAAAACCCGGCTTACAGGGCCGCTCCGGTTTTTTTCCCTGTCATCCGCCCACGGGGACCTGCGCCAGCAGCAGGCGCCCCCGGCCGTCGTTGCGCACCGCCTGCGGGTTGGTGATGGGCAGGCGGCTGTCGTTGCGCGGCTCCCACAGCCCCATCCACACGTTCACCGCGCGCGGCGCCGCGCCCGGCGGCAGGGCGACGACGAACTCGTCCTTCACCGTCTCCCCCACCTTCCACTGCGTCGTGGGGTAGAGGCCGCCCGCGGGCTTGTGGTCCACGTTGAGGCGCTCCATGCGCCCGTCCGCGTCCTCCACGTGGACGAAGACGAGGTAGTCGTCCTCCAGCGGCTGGAGCACCTTGAAGAAGACCGTGACGCGGGCCTGGTCCCCCGCGGGGATGCGGCCCGGCTGCACCGACGCGCCCACCACCTCCACCTTGCCGCCCAGGTTGGCGCCGCTGCGGATGGACAGCGGGGGGACCTGGCTGACGGTGGCCGCCCGGCGCTCCTCGGGGCTGGCCCCTCCTGGCGCCTCCACGATGCAGGCGCTGGAGGTGCCCAGGAGGACGGAGGCGGACAACAGGACGTTCAGGGGCGGAAGGCGCATGGCGGAGGGCAGTTCTATCCGGCCACGGGCGCTGCATCCAACTGCGCGTTGGTGTATGCGGAGCGGCGATGAAGACCCCGAACGCCCTCGACGCGCTCCTGGCGCAGGTGCCTCCCGCCCCCTCCCCTGCCCCCACTCCCGGCGGCGGGACGACGCAGCCGGGCACGGGCACCCCGCCCCAGACCGGGCTCACCGGCGGCGACGTGGTGGGCATTGGCGGCGCGGCCGTCCTGCTGGTCCTGGTGGTCGTGGCGGCGCGCAAGCTGTTCGGCCGCAAGCGCGCGCCGGAGGCCCCCCGCAAGCCCCAGGAGGAGGCCCCTCCCCAGCTGCCCGCCGAGCGCCCCGAGCTGCGCGTGGAGCTGCCGCCCTCGGAGGCGGAGCTGGCCCTGCGCCGGGAGCTGGACACCGCCCACGCCCACACGGAGGACCTCCGCCGCCAGCGGGAGACGGCCTCGTTCGCCGCCCACGACGCGAAGGACGGCGCCGAGCGCACCCGCCTGGAGGCCGAGGTCCGCGCCCTCAAGGAGCGCGAAGAAGAGGCCAAGCGCGTCGAGTACCGCGCGAAGAAGGCCGTCGACGACGAGACGCGCGAGCGCCGGAAGCGGGAGCAGGTGGAGGCGGTGCGCCTGCGCGAGGAGGCCGTGGCCCAGGAGGCCGCCCAGGCGGAGGCCGCCCGTCAGGCGGAGGCCGCGGCCCAGCGCGCCAAGGTGGAGGCGGAGGGCGGCCACACGCTGGCGCAGGGCCTGGACCGCACGAAGACCCAGGGCTTCATGGCGCGGCTCAACGGGCTGTTCGGCCAGCAGCGCGCGATGGACGAGTCCGTGCTGGCGGAGCTGGAGGACATCCTCTTCACCGCCGACATCGGCGTGCGCACCGCCGACCACCTGGTCTCGGTGGCCCGCGACAAGCTCAAGCGTTCGGAGCTGAAGGACCCGGAGCGCATCAAGGACGCCATCCGCGAGGAGGTGGCGCGGATGGTGGACCTGCCCGTGCCGCGCTCGCTGGAGGGCGGGGGCCCGCCGCACGTGGTGATGGTGGTGGGCGTCAACGGCGCCGGGAAGACGACGACCATCGGCAAGCTGGCCGCGCAGCTCACCGGCAAGGGGCAGAAGGTGGTGCTCGCCGCGGGTGACACCTTCCGCGCCGCCGCCACCGAACAGCTGGACGTGTGGGCCGAGCGCGCCGGGGCGCAGCTCGTCAAGGGTGTGGATGGCGGCGACCCTGGCGGCGTCGTCTTCGAGGCGGTGAAGAAGGCCCAGGCGGAGGGCGCCGACGTCCTCATCGCGGACACCGCGGGCCGCATGCACAACAAGGCCGGGCTCATGGAGGAGCTCAAGAAGGTCAAGCGCGTGCTGGGCAAGGCGCTGCCCGGCGCGCCCCATGAGGTGCTCCTCGTGCTGGACGCCACCAACGGGCAGAACGCCATCCAGCAGGCCAAGCAGTTCCACGAGGACGTGGGCGTCACCGCCATCGCGCTCACCAAGCTGGACGGCACCGCCAAGGGCGGCGTCATCATCGGCATCTGCGACGAGCTGAAGCTGCCCGTGGTCTGGGTGGGCGTGGGCGAGAAGATCGCCGACCTGCGCCGCTTCGAGCCGCGTGAGTTCGTGCGGGCGCTGTTCGACTGAGGGCCCCGCGGTCCGTCAGGGCCCCATGAGCTGGGGCAGCAGCTGCTCCAGCAGCGCCTGCGTCTGGGCGTCCAGCTTCACGCCGCCCAGGCCGCCCGAGCCTCCCATGGCCTCCATCAGCCCCTGGAGGTCCGCCGCGCCCAGGTCCTCGTCGCCGTGGGCCTCCTCCCACCAGCGCACGCGCAGCCGCCCCAGCGCCTTCGCGTTCACGGGGCTCGCCTTCGCCAGCTCCTGCGTGAAGCACGCCTTGCACGCCCACTTGAAGCGGTACGTGTCCACGTACGCGCGCAGGGCCTTGAAGAAGGCGGCGTCCCCCACGAGCTCGCGCGACGCGTGATGCAGCAGCGGCGCCTTGCCGTACACGAGCGCGCCGTACTCCAGCTCGCCCCCGTCGAAGTCGCCCGTGGGGCGGTCCGCGCGGCCGTCGCGGCCTCCGGTCATCCGGAAGAACTGGTAGGGCATCACCAGGGCCTCGTTGCGCAGGGACTCGGCGACCTCCGGGCCGTGGGCCCATTCCATGTAGAGGAGCGCGGCGTACTGCGCCAGGGACTCGTCCACCACCGGCTCTCGGATGGGGTCCGAGCCCACGAGCCCCGCGAAGTACTGGTGCGCCACCTCGTGCGCCACGGTGAACTCCAGCGTGCGCTCCAGCGACTCGCCCACCTGGGCGCCCATCTGGGCCAGCAGCCCCGCGCCCTGCGCGTCCAGCAGGTCCTCGAAGGCCTCCATGCCGGGCATGCCCGCCAGCATCTTCAGGGGGTCCTGCTTCGCGCGGTAGAGCGACGTCGCCACCGTGACGAGCCCGGGGAACTCCATCCCTCCCGCGCCCCCGCTCAAGGGCGCCTGCACCACGCGGAAGTGGGTGTAGGGCAGCGGGCCCAGGCGCTTCTCGAACTCCGTCAGGGCCTGCGACGCGTACTTGAGCACGCGCTTGCCGGACGCCGCGTCCTGGGGCGCGAAGTGGCTCTCCACCGTGACGCCGTTCACCGTGGCGGTGGCGGCGGTGTAGCCGCGCGTCACCAGCACCGGGAAGTCGCGCACCGCCGCCGCCGCGAAGCTGTAGCGCACCCGGCCGTCGCGCTCGGGCACCTCCCCCAGGGGCGTCCCGGTGGCGTGCGCCGCCCAGCCCGAGGGCACGGTGAGCGTGGCCAGCACGTGCGCGGGCTCGTACAGCGCCAGGTCCCCCATCCCCTGCGGGCCGGCCCACGGCTGGCCCTGGTCATCCACCGGGGGCACCTGCGGCACCACGCCCACCAGGCTCAGTACGTCCGCCGTGGCGGAGAAGGCCCCGTGGTCGTCCGCGCCGCCCTTCGCGCCGGCGCCCCCCAGCAGCCCGCCCGCGCCCAGCAGCGACTCCGCGCCTGGAGCCGCCTTCGGCACCGTGCCCTTCACCGCGACCTCCAGCGACACCGTGCCTCCCGGGGCCACCGGCGGCTCCACCACCACGCGTTGCAGGGTGGGCTCCGGCCCCAGCTCCAGCGCCACGGCCTTCCCGTTGACCTTCGCGCCGGAGAGCGTCACCTGGCGGGAGCGGGTGTTGGGCGTCAGCCGGAGGTACAGCTCCGTGAGGGGCCTGGGGCCCTTCGCCACCAGCTCCACCTGCACCTTGCCCCACACCCGTCGCTCCTTCGGCGACACCTCCAGCTGCACGCGGTAGAGCGGCACGGACTCCAGCGGCCCCAGCGCCTTCGCGGCCCGGTCCCGCTCCGAGGGCTTCAGGTGCTGGAGGCACAGCTGCACCTCTGGCGCCACGCTGCCCGCGCCCGGGATGGCGGGAGGCGCCGCGGCGGGAGGCGCCGCGCCCACGGGGCTCGCGACCAGCACACACAGCAGCCACCATCCGGGGAGGGTCCGCATGGAGGGCATGCTAATTGACCCCGTCCAGGGCTGCTCGCTACAAGCCTCCGGGTGCGACTTCCGCGAACGATGACCCTCACCGCCGCCCTGGGCCTGGTGGCCTGTGCGAAGCAGGTTCCTCCGAGCACCGCCGCCGCGCCGCCTCAGCCGCGTTCGGTCCAGCTGCTGTCCGCCACGCCGGAGCGCGAGACGGCGCGCCTGGAGAAGCGGCGCGAGGACGTGGAGGTGGACACGCGCGAGGGCGAGCGCACGCCCCGCGTCGTCGCCACCGCGGAGACGCCGCCGCTCCAGCTGGACGGCGCCCAGGCCCACCTCTGCGGGGACGCGGCCTGCACGCGAGGCTTCGCCGTGGACAACTTCCTCCTGCTGGAGGTGCTGGACGCGAAGGGGCACGTGTCACGCCGCGCCGCCGTGGGCTTCGCGGACAGCATCTTCATGGGCAACGAGCAGGTGGACAACCTGGGCCGGCGCGCCTTCACCTTCGAGCCGAACGAGGTGGACGTCACCAGCCTGCTGCCGGAATCCGGCCCGTTCCGCCTCCGCGCCACCGCGCTGGACTACTGGGGCGTGGGCCGGGTGACGGACGTCTTCCTGAGGCTGGAGCCGGGCACGGGCCGCGCCGAGGACGACCTCCGGGGACACTGACCCGGGTCCCCGAGAGCGACCCCTCCGCCCCGCGCGTCAGAACCGCAGGGCGTTCGCGGCCGGCGCCGGGCGCAGGCCCGAGAAGCCGATGGAGCCGTCGCACTCCCCGCCGCACACCTGGCCCGGGGTCAGCGCCGCGGGGCTCCGGGTCGCCGCGTAGGCGCCCGCGCCCGCCGCGGCGGCCACCACGCCCACGCCTACCCAGACGTACCAGCGCTGGTACCAGGACTTGCTGGTGCTCTCCTTCAGCTCGGGAGGCTGCTCGGTGCCCAGCGCCAGGCCCGGCTGCTCCACCTGCGCCGTGGACGTCGTCGGCTCCAGCACGGGCGTGCGCGGCGTGTCATCCCCCCGCGCCACAGCCGTCGTCGTGTTGGCCGACGGACGCAGGCGGCCCTCGACCACGTAGAGCTGGCCGGCGCGCACGTTGATGTTCTTCACGTCCTTGAGGCCCGGCCCGCGGAACTCGATTTCGTGCGGCCCCTGGGACAGGGCGTAGTTCTCGATGGGGGCGACGCCCACGCGCGTGCCGTCCACGAACACCACGGAGCGGAGCACGTCCGCGCGCAGGGTGGCGAAGCCCGTCGCCGCGTCCAGGGACACGGTCAGCTCCGTCGCGAGGCCCGGCGCCAGCGTGACCTGCTGGGTGAAGTCCAGGTAGTTCTGACGGCGGGCCACGACGGTGTGCTCACCCGGCGTCAGCTCCAGCGGCGTCTGGGGGTTCACCTCCTGGCCATCCACGGTGACCTTCGCGCCGCGCGCGTTGCTGCCCAGCTTGAGCGCCAGGGTGGCCTTCGCTGGGGGAGCGTCGTCGACCGTGGGCGTCACGGCGGGCTTGCCCTTGCGCGTGCTCACCCGCTCCTTCTTGGGCGGAGCCTTGCGCTTCACCGTCGCCTTCGGCTTCGCCGTCTTGGTCGTCTTGCCCTTGGACTTCGAGGGCTTGGTTTCCTCCGTGGGGGCGAGGAGATCATCCTCCTGGGCGAACACCGCGGAGGGCAGCGCCAGGGAGGCAACAAGCGACAGGATGGCGAAGCGGCGAAGACTCATGACGGACCGAAGGTTAGAGAGTCATCCCAGGGGAAGCAAACACCGTCCCACCGAACCGTGGGTTGGGCGAAACTCCGCGCCCCATGCACCGCACCCTCGTCGCCCTCCCGTTTGGCCTCTGTGTCCTCTCGCTGACGGCGTGTCCCGGCAAGGCCCCGCCCCGGGTGGAGACGCCCTCCTCCGCGCCCCCCGCCATCCACGTGCCCGCTGGCTGCGAGAAGGATCAATCCGGCGACTACCGCCACGCGCAGAACCCGGCCTTCCGCTACCTGGGCCAGGACGACGGCGGCACCCTGTCGCTCGCGGTGGTGCGGGCCTGGGCGGACGGCGGCGTGGAGTCCCCGGACGCGGGCTCCGTGGGAATCATCCTCCACCGCACCCCGGACGGCTTCGTGGGCGAGACCCGCGCCACCGGCTTCACCGCCTCCGGAACGCCCTGCCCCGTCAGCTTCCCCACCGAGGCGGTGGCCTGCACCGACGCCGGCATCACCCTGCGGGCCGCGTCCAGCACCTCCATTGACGAGGGCTGCCGCTCCGCGACCTCCGGCCCCGCCCCGGTGCGCCAGGAGCAGGTGCTGCTGCGCGGCGCACCCGACGCCGGCCGGTAGTCCCCTCGAAGCACCGCGCCGCCGTCCCCGCCCGGGAAGCCCGGTGGGAAGCGGCGGCGCGAGTCAGCCAGAGGAGGCAGGAGCGCGGCTCAGGCCGCCTGGCGCGGCTGCTCCTCGGGGGACGTCACGGCGGGGGCGGCGTCCGCCACCTTCACCCGGCCCGCCAGCCCCTGCAGCAGGCTGGACACGCCGACGTAGAGGAAGCCCGCCTGGAACAGGACGATGAAGGGCACCGACGTGTAGATGCGCGCGTCGATGGCGAACCACAGCGCCCCGGTGAAGTAGGCGGCGAAGAGCAGCTCCACCACCGGCATCAGCGTCTTGCTGCCCCGGTAGCTCTTCTTCACGGCCTTGACGCTCTTGCCCTCGGCGCCCGTCTTCGGCGTGCGCGCGAACCCCGACTGCTGGTTGAGCAGCGCCTCGCCCACGGCCTTGGCGTTGTTGATGGCCAGGCCGATGCCCAGGCTCATCAGGAAGGGCAGGTACTTGAAGCGCTCCCAGCCCTTCGCGCCGCGCTCGCGCTGGGCGGCCACGTAGAAGACGCAGACGCTGGCCGTCGCGGTGATGAAGAAGGGCAGGTCCAGGAACAGCGTGCCGTACAGGCCGTGCTGGAAGCGCACCACCATGCTGATGGGCATCAGCACGGACAGGAGCACCATCAACAGGTAGGCCATGTTGTTGGTGAGGTGGAAGAAGGCCTCGCGCTTCACCAGGAGCGGCAGGTCGCTCTTGAGGATGGTGGGCAGCAGCTTCTTCGCCGTCTGGATGGAGCCCTTGGCCCAGCGGTGCTGCTGGCTCTTGAAGGCGTTCATGTCCACCGGCACCTCCGCCGGGGAGATGACCTCCGGGAGGAACACGAACTGCCAGCCCTTCAGCTGGGCGCGGTAGGACAGGTCCAGGTCCTCCGTGAGCGTGTCGTGCTGCCAGCCGCCCGCGTCGGAGATGGTGGAGCGGCGCCAGATGCCCGCCGTGCCGTTGAAGTTGAAGAAGCAGCCGGCGCGGTTGCGCGCGGTGTGCTCGATGATGAAGTGCCCGTCCAGGAAGATGCTCTGGGCCTGCGTGAGGATGGAGAACTCACGGTTCAGGTGGCCCCAGCGCACCTGCACCATGCCCACCTTCGCGTCCGCGAAGAAGGGCACCGTGCGCATCAGGAAGTCGGGGCTGGGGACGAAGTCCGCGTCGAACACCGCCACGTACTCGCCCGTGGCCAGCTTCAGGCCGTTCTCCAGCGCGCCCGCCTTGAAGCCCTGGCGGTTGACGCGGTGGATGTAGACGATGTCGTGGCCCTTCTGACGGTGGCGCTCCACGCACGCGCGCGCGATGGCGCACGTCTCGTCCGTGGAGTCGTCCAGCACCTGGATCTCCAGCAGCTCGCGCGGATAGTCGATGCGGCACACCGACTCCACCAGGCGCTCCACCACGTACATCTCATTGAAGATGGGCAGCTGGATGGTCACCCGGGGCAGCGCCGTCAGCGTGCCGTTGGGCGTGGGCAACTTGAACTTGTGGCGGTAGTACAGGAACGCCATGCGATACCGGTGGGATCCGTAGACCCCCAGTACGCTTAGCAGGCTGAAGTAGACAGCCAGGAAGATGATCTCGACGGTGGTCATCGGTGACGCTCAGCCCCTCCCGCCGGCCCTGTTGCTAGCGGTCCTACCAGACGTGGCGGCATGCCCGACCGACCGCTCACGCTGACCGCCGCCTCCTGGGTCCGCTGAGCCCCGCCCCGTATGTGCCCGAAAAGACAGGGCTTTGACCTTCCGGTTACTGATGCCGGCGGACAATAGGGAGCCACCCGGGTCGTGTCAAACTATTCCCCGGATTCGAGAGATCTGGAAGGACGACATTGACGCAGGGTGTCACCCCCGTTTTTTCCCTGCGTCGGGGCGGTCTGGAAGGGCCTGATGGCCACACCCGGGGAGGACGTCCCGGGTGCTTCAAGCGGCGTAGGACCTAGCGGGCGACACGCAGGGGCGCCGGGGTCACCGGGAGGGGGGCCGCCTCCGCGACCTGGGCCTCGTCGCGGGTGGCGCGGTCGAGGACCCCCTGCACCAGCTCCGGGAAGTCCAGGCCGGCGTGGGCGGCGATCTTCGGCAGGAGGCTGGTGGGGGTGAAGCCCGGGAGGGTGTTCACCTCCAGCACCACGTCATTCTCCGTGTCCGAGCACAACAGGTCCACGCGGCCGTACCCCCGGCAGCCCAGGGCGCGGTACGCGGCCAGCGCGAGCGACTCCACGTTGACGCGGCGCGTGTCGGACAGGCGGGGGGGGAGGAAGTACTGGGAGCCGCCCTTGTACTTGGCCTCGTAGTCGAAGCCCTCGCGCGGGAAGGACACCTCGCAGCTGCCCAGCACCGCGTCGCCGAGGATGCCCACCGTCACCTCCTGCCCCCGGACGAAGCGCTCCACCAGGGCCTCGCCCCCGAAGCGGCAGGCCTGGGCCACCGCGGGCACCAGGGCCCCGGCGTCGTGCACCACGGACAGGCCCACGGACGAGCCGCCCTTCGCGGGCTTCACCACGCAAGGGAAGCCGCTGTCGCCGTGAAGCTCCAGCGCGCGCTCCACGTCCGCGCGGCCCACCCGGTAGCCCCGAGGGGTGGCCAGGTTGTGCAGTTGGAAGAGCTTCTTCGCCATGGGCTTGTCCATGGCCAGCGCGGAGGCCAGCACGCCGGAGCCGGTGTACGGCAGCTCCAACAGCTCCAGCAGGCCCTGCACGCGGCCGTCCTCCCCCATGCGGCCATGCAGCGCGAGGAAGGCCACGTCGAGCTCCGCCGAGCGCAGCGCCCGGTCCAGCCCCGGACCCGCGAAGACGCGCGTGACGGCGTGGCCCAGCGTCTCCAGGGCCGCCACCACGGCCTCCCCCGTCTTGAGCGAAATCTCCCGCTCCTCGCCCCACCCGCCCATCAGCACTCCCACGCGCTTGCCCATGTCCTTGATGCCTCCTTGGGCCCACGCCAGAGCACGGATGATGCCACGCACCAGCGGTCCTCCCCGGCGCGGACCACGCGTGCAAGCCTCCGGAATGACAGGGCTTCAGGGTGATACCCGTGACCAAGCAGCCGTGTCCGGGGGGACACGGCGCGGCCCGGCGGACACGTGCGGACACGGGTCCTGCGGCGCGAGCCACGAGGGGCCCACTCCAGCGCTCGGCTCGGGCAGCGTCGGACCCCGCCCCGAGCGGTTCGAGCCGGGGCGGCGCGAGCCACGAGGCCGTCGCTCGAACCGGGACACGCAGGGGCCGCGCCGCGTGGGGGCGCGGGCCCGTCCAGACATGCCGGGGGCCCGTTCAGGCCCCCGCCACGGACCGGATGCTTCAGCCCGCGTCGCCGCGGACGCCGCCGTCGGGCAGCAGCCCGCCGTCAGTCGTGCCGGCGTCCGCATCCCCCGCGTCACCGGCATCGGAGGAACCCGCGTCGGACGGGCCTCCGTCCGGAGGGATGCTGTCACCGGAGACGCAGACCTCGTTCCGGCAGACGTAGCCCTCGATGCACTGGCCCCGGTCGCAGGGCTGCCCTTCCGGGTCGAAGTCGACGAGCAGGCTGCAGGCGGACAGTCCCAGGACCAGGGCCGAGGGAACAATGAGCGATGAAAGGCGGCGCATGGCTAGTAGTTCCGGAGATCGTCGTCGTCGAGCTTGGGGCGCTTCTTCTCTTCCTCGCGCTTGCGCTTCGCCTCTTCCTCGCGCTGGCGCTTCTCCTCTTCCTCTCGCTTGTGCTTCGCCTCCTCCTCCTGCTTGCGCTTCGCCTCCTCTTCCTTCTTGCGCTGCTCCTCTTCGCGCTTGAGGCGGGCCTCCTCCTCCCGCTGGCGCTTCGCCTCGGCCTCGCGCTCCTTGCGCGTCAGCTTCTTCGCGGGCGGAGGGGGCGGCGGGGCCTGCGGGGGCGGCTCGAAGGCCGGCGGCGGAGGCGGCGGGGCCACGGGCTTCTCCGGGGCCGGCGTGGACGCGGGGTTCGCCTTCGGAGCCGCGGGCTCCGTGTGAGCCGCCGGCGGAGGCGGAGGCATGGGCAGCGCCTTCTCCATCGGCTTCACTTCACGAACCGGCTCGGCGCGCGGAGCGCTCTTGGCCGGGGGAGCGCTGGACGACGACCCGCCCCCCTTCTTGTAGAAGGCCAGGTAGCTGCCCGCGCCCGCGGACACGAGGCCCGCCAGCACGCCGATGTCCGCCACCAGCGCGTACGTCTTGCCCGTGTTCTTCAGGTCCTCCGCCCGTGAGCTGCCCTGGGGCGCCGTCTTGAAGGCATCCGACTTCGAGGAGGCCTCCAGCCCGAAGTAGATGCCGCCCGCGAGGAGCGCCACGCCCGTCGCCAGCAGCACGTAGCCCGCCGTGCGGCGGCTCACGCTTCCGCCACCGGAGAAGTGCTTCACCGGCTTGCCGCCCACGCGCGCCGCGTCCTCGGAGACCAGCCCCGTCAGGAGCGCCTCGGAGCCCGTGGCCATCGCGTCGCCGCGCGGGACCTGCCCCAGCGCGTACGCCAGGTTGTGGCCGTCCGCCACGTCCATGCGCAGGCCCGTCACGGTCAGGGGCGTGTTGCCCGGACCGCCGCGCACCAGCAGCGCCAGCACCTGCGGCACGTCCGCGAGCACGCCCAGCTCCTGGAGCGCCTTGTCACGGTCCTCTTCGTCGGGGTTCTTCGCGATGCGCTCCACCAGCGCCGCGTACCGCTGCTGCACCGGCAGGCGCGCGAGCGTGAAGGAGGCCTCGCCTTCGCGGGCCCGCCCTTCCGTGACGGCGTAGCCCGGCGCCACCAGCGTCACGTAGTGGTCCGCGCGCGTCAGGCCGGTGAGCGCCAACGGGGACACGCCCCGGTAGGCCCCGTCCACGAACACCTGCGCGGGCCCTGGCAGCGTGCGCACCGACAGCGCGGCCTCCGCCGAGGACAGCTGCGCCTTGCGCTCCTTCTCCACGAACGCGACCTCTTCGGGAGGGAAGAAGTTGGGGTTGAAGGTGGCGCGGGGGTCCACCGCCAGCACCGCGCGCATCTCCAGCTCCGCGGCCTTGTTCTCTCCGTTGGCCACCTGCGTCGCGGCCTTCATCACCCGCGCGCGGCTCAAGAGCCCGAACGCACGCGACAGGTCCGCCTGCTCATAGGCCCGCACCGCCTTGTCGAAGCTCTGGAGCGCCTTCACCGTGTCCAGCTCGTCGTAGGCCTTGGCGCCGTCCTTGAATGCGGCGTTGCCCTCCACGGCCTTCGTCTGGCGAGCGCTCGCGCCCTGGGCGTCCAGCGCGTCCGTCAGCCGCACCAGCTCCAGCCTTCCGGAGCGCGCCACGGCCTGTTCGGCCCAATGCGCCAGCGCCAGCGCCTCACCCTCGAGCGAGGCATCCACGGGAATGGCCACCACCGCCACGCGGGGGCCCGCCGCCGCCGGCAGCGTGCGCGGCATCAGCCGCAGCGGTACGTGTTGCTGCTGCGCCGCCGCGGGACCCATGGCCAGCATTCCCACCAGCCAGCCACTGAGCGTCGCGTGCAGCGCGCGATTGAAAGGACGTCGCATCCGGTCTCCCTCGTTGCTGTGCGCATTACACGCACTGCGCGGCGGAACGCCAGCCTCGAAAGGGGTTTCAGCGACCCGCGGTGCTCCCGGAGCCCCGGGACGCGGGCCCTGGCGCCAACCCGTGGAGGTAGTTGAGCGCCACCTTGAGTTGTGGATCCGCGAGTTTCGCCGTCACCGCCCAGTCCTTCAGGTTCGCGGGCAGTGCACGCGGCGCGGCCGCGACCTCCGACGTCGCCTGGGACGGCTCCGCCTTGAAGTGGCGCCGCAGGTCCTTCTCCCGGGGCGCGTCACTCCCCGGCTTCCCGGACGCGTCCTCTGGCACGAGGAAGTCCGGGGTGATGCCCTTCTCCTGGATGCTGCGGCCCTTGGGCGTGTAGTAGCGCGCGATGGTGAGCTTCAGCCCGGAGCCGTCCTCCAGCTCGATGATGGTCTGCACGCTGCCCTTGCCGAAGGTCTGCGTCCCCATGATGACCGCGCGGCCGTGGTCCTGGAGCGCCCCGGCGACGATTTCGGACGCGGAGGCGCTGCCCGCGTTGACGAGCACCACCAGCGGGTAGTCCTTCTCCGTGTCGCGGTCGCGGCTGCGCTCCTCGGAGGCGTTGCGGCCGTCGCGCCCGCGCGTGGACACGATGGTCAGGTTGCCCGGCAGGAAGCGGTCGCTCATCGCCACGGCTTGATCCAGCAGGCCCCCGGGGTTGTTGCGCAGGTCCAGCACCAGGCCGTCCAGCTCCCGGCCGCCGTTGAGCGCGCGCAGCCGGTCCAGCTCCTTCTTCAGCGACAGGTCCGTGCGGTCCTGGAAGTTCTTCACCTTCACGTGGCCGATGCCGTCGTAGAGCGCGCCCTCCACCGACACGATGCGGATGTGGTCGCGCAGGATGGCCAGCTCCTGCGGGGCGTTGAAGCCCGCGCGCATCAGCGTGAGCAGCACGCGGCCACCGGCGGGCCCGCGCATCTTCTGCAGCGCGCGGCCCAGGTCCATGCCCAGGGTGCTCTCCCCGTCGATGGCCAGCAGCTCGTCCCCGGCCTTGATGCCCGCGCGCGCCGCCGGCGTGTCGTCGATGGGCGCCACCACCACCAGCCGGTCGCCCTTGCGCGCGATCTCGATGCCCAGGCCCCCGAACTCACCCGACGTGTCGATCTTCATCTCCCGGAACACCTCCGGGGGCATGAAGAGCGTGTGGGGATCCAGCGTCTCGAGCATTCCCTGGATGGCGCCCTGGATGAGCGTCTTGCGGTCCACCGACTCCACGTAGTTGTTCTCAACGTAGGAGAGCACCCGCGCGAACAGCTCCAGCTGGCGGTACGCGGATTCGTCCCGGCCGGCCGCGTCCGCCGGCTTCTGCGCGAGCGCGGGCGCGCCCCACAGCAGGAGCGCGGCGAGTCCCATGCGCCACGGCTTCGGGAAACGGGTCACGGGAGCGCGTCCTTTGGGGCTGCGGGGAGCAAGGGGCCTTCGCAAGGCCCCGAGTCTACACCCGGCCCGCCGCACGATTCCCGCCCTTAGAGGCCGGCCCGGTCCGCGAAGCCCACCAGGTGGGACACGAACGCGTCCGGCCGCTCCATCTGCGGCACGTGGCCGAAGCCCTCCACCACACGCACCTCCGCCTGGGGCGGCAGGTGCTGACGGTACCAGGAGAGGATCTCCGGAGGCAGGAGCCGCTCGCTGCCGCCCCACAGCAGGAGCACCGGCATCTTGAGGTCCCGCACCGCCTGGGGCGCGATGCTCGCCTGCGTGGCGAGGGCGTCATCCGACAGGGCCCGCACGGTGGGCGTCGTGTAGAACTTCCGCAGCTCCGACGCGAGCAGCATCGCGGCCCATGGCGGACGGTGGAAGAGCCGCTTCGTCAGCGCCCGCACGTCCGCGTTGGACTTCACCGCGAACGCGCCCAGCAGCGCCGTCAGCGCCTCCGGCGTCAGCTCCGCGCCCGCGGGGGCCACCAGCGCCAGCGCCTTCACCAGGGCCGGCTGTTCGGAGGCCAGGTTGACGGCCATGGCCCCGCCCAGCGAATTGCCCACCACCAGCGCGGGCGCCTTCACCACGTCCTCGCAATAGGCGCGCAGCACGTCGAACTGGCCGCGCACGCAGGTGGGACCGCCGCAGTACTCGCCGGAGAAGCCGTGGCCCGGCAGGTCCGGCGCCAGCACCCGCGAGAAGCGCCGCGCGAGCCCGAAGAACGTCCGCCCGAAGCCGTTGGCCGAACCGCCCAGCCCGTGCACCAGCACCACCGGCGGCCCCTTGCCCTGCCCCTCGAGCGCGTAGTGGTGCACCTTCTGCCCACCCACGTCCACCGTCTCCGACGCCACGCCCCGCGCCACCAGCACGCGGCGCATCGCCTTCTGCATCCCACCCATCAGGTCCACGCGCGGGCCTCCCTCTTCCAGCGACCGCCGCTGGCCGGCACCTTCTAACGCCCCCGCATCTCAGACGCAGCGCATCAAGATGACAATGTCAGGGGGTGCTCACCGAGGCGGAGGCGGGGGCGAGCCACGGGGCGGGGTCGACGGCCTGCCCCGCGCGCCGGACCTCGAAGTACAGGTAGGCGCCCTTGAGGGAGCCGGTGTCGCCCACCTCCCCCACCACGTCACCGGGGGCCACGCGGGCTCCCACGGCGACGGCGATGGTGGACAGGTGGGCCACCAGGGTGTGGAAGTCATCGCCGTGGTCGACGATGAGCAGGTTGCCGTAGCCGCGCAGCCAGCCGGCGTAGACGACGGTGCCTTCCGCCACCGCGTGCACGGGGGTGCCGGCGGGCACGCGGATGTCGACGCCCTTCTGCACGGTGACGGTGTTGAAGCGCGGGTTCACCACGCGGCCGAAGCCCACCTCCACGATGCCCGCCACGGGTCGGGGCAGCTTGCCCTTCAGCGCGCCGAAGCCGCTCGTCGCGGGGGCCTCGTGCAGGTCCGACAGCATGCGGGTGAGCTCCGCGTCCGCGCCCTCCAGCTCGCGCACTGCGCGCTTCGCCAGCTCCGCCTCGCCGGCCAGCTTCCCCACCACCTCCTCCAGCGCCTCCTGCTGGGCCTGGGCCTGCTTCGACTGCTGCTGGAGGAAGGCCACGCGTTCGGACAGCGAGGTGTGCAGCCGCTTCAGCTCCAGCGTCGCCTGCCGCTGGAGCCCCGCGACGTGCTGCACGGTGCGGAGCAATTCCAGGTCCCCCGCCATGCTGGCCTCCAGCGCGCGGGAGCGCCACATGAGCGCGGCGAAGTCCTCCGCGGACAGCAGCACCTCCAGGGGCCGGCGGCGCTGGAGCCGGTACAGGGTGCGCAGGCGCGGGGACAGCCGGCGCAGCTGGGCGCGCAGGGCCTCTCGCAGCACGGCCTCCTCGCGTTCGGCCAGGGCGACGCGGCGGCGGAAGAGGTTCAAGTCCCCCTCCAGCGCGCGCACGCGGCGGCGGGAGAAGGCGGCCATGTCCTCCATCAGCTCCATGCCCTCCAGCACGGAGAGCTTCTTCGCCTCCACCAGCGCGAGCGTGGCCCGCTGCGCGGCCAGCTTCTCGCGGATGGCCGCGCGCTCCGCCGCCTCGTCCTGCTGACCGGACGCGGTCGCCGCGCCCAGCAGCACCATGAGCCAGACGAGCCGTCTCATACGCGCAGGAAGCGCCCCACCGCGACGAAGCTGCCGCCCAGCCCCAGGGCGCACCCGGCCGCCAGCAGCTCCAGCGCGGTGCGCGTCTCCACCCAGGGCGCGGCCACGCCCGGCCCCAGGAGGAACGCGAAGAGCGAGCCCAGCGTGGGCCCCAGGAGCCGGCCGAACAGCCACAGCCCGCCCACCGCCACCAGCGCGCCCAACAGCCCCTGGAGCAGCCCCTCCAGGAGGAAGGGCGTCTTCACGAAGCGGTCGGTGGCGCCCACCAGCTTCTGGATTTCAATCTCCTCGCGCCGCGAATAGATGGCCAGTTGGAGCGTCGCCGCGACGATGACGACGGTCGTCCCCAGCACCACCACCAGCGCCACCAGCGCCCCGAAGCTCAGCGCCCGGGCGATGGCGGACAGCCGCTCCACCGCGGCCTCGCCGTAGTCCACGCCGGTGACGCCAGGCAGCGCGCGCAGCTCCTTCGCCAGGGCCTGGAGCGCCGCGGGAGACCTCCTGGCCTCCGGCACGCGCAGCTCCAGCGTCGCGGGCAACGGGTTCTCCGGCAGCTCCGACAAGGCCTCGCCCAGGTCTCCCAGCTCGCGCTTGAGGCGCTTCAGCGCCGCTTCCGGCGGCACCACCGTCACCTCGCCGTGGCTCAGCTCCACCACGCGCGTGTGCACGCCGTGCACCTCGTCCTCGCCCAGCTGCGGCGCCAGGTAGAGCGTCACCTCCACCTCGCCGCCCAGCGACGCGAGCAGGTTGTCCACCACGTGCGACGCGCCGCGCGCCAGCCCCGCGGCGAACAGCGCGATGGCGATGGTGGACACGGCGATGAAGTGCACGAAGGGCGCGTGCTTCAAGCCCCCGGCCGCCGAGCGCCAGAAGTAGGCCGCCTTCGACAACACGCTCATACCAGCATCCGCCGCGCCGCCTTGACGCCGTCCTCGTCGGAGACGATGAGCCCGCGCTCCAGGCGCACCGTGCGCTTCTGGTAGCGCGACAGGAGCGTGGCGTCGTGCGTGGCCACCATCACCGTGGTGCCGCGGATGTTGATGTCCGTGAGCAGGTCCATGATCTCCACGGTGAGCGCCGGGTCCAGGTTGCCCGTGGGCTCGTCCGCCAGGAGGATGGTGGGGTCGTTCACCAGCGCGCGCGCGATGACCACGCGCTGCTGCTCTCCACCCGAAAGCCGCAGCGGCAGCGAGTGCGCCTTGTGCTCCAGGCCCACCTGCTTGAGCATCCGGTACACCTTGTCGCGCGCCTCCGCGCGGGGCACGCCCAGCACGTCCAGCGTGAAGCCCACGTTGTCCGCGACGCTGCGGTGGGGCAGCAGCTTGAAGTCCTGGAACACCACGCCGATGTTGCGCCGCAGGTACGGCACCGCCGACTCGCGGATGCGCGCGATGTTCTTGCCGCCCACCAGTATCTGCCCCTTGGTGGCCTTCTCCCCGCAGAAGATGAGCTTGAGCAGCGTCGTCTTCCCCGCGCCGGAAGGGCCGGTGAGGAAGACGAACTCGCCCTTCTCCACGTTCAGGTTGATGTCCTGCAGCACCGGCGGATCGCCGGGATACGCCTTGTAGACGTGGAAGAACTGGATCATGACCGGAAGCGGGGGCGCCTCCGGCGAGCCTACCACGGCCCTGGAGCCCGCCCAGGAACGGGCCCGGGCGCGGCGCCACGACGCACGGCGGGTGCTACGAGGGCTCGCCCTCGCTGGCCAGGTAGCTGAGGATGACCTCGTCCAGGCTCTTCTCGGAGATGAGGTCCTCGCCGAAGAGCGTCTCCACGCCCACCTCGTTGATGCGGGGCTTCTCCTTGAGGGCGCGCGCGGCGGCCACTTCCGGAGGGAGCTGCGAGCCCGTGGCCGCGACGGGCGGCGGAGGCGGCGTGGGGGGACGCGGCTGCTGCGTGGGCACCGGCTGCAGCTTGGGCTGCGCGGCGACCTCCGCGTCCGTGGCGAGCTGGCCCGGCTGGTACGAACGGACCGTGGACTCGTAGTTGTCGTACACGCCGTTGATGAGGTTGCGCAGCATCTCCTTGTGCTGCTCCTCCATCAACTCGCGAACAACCTCCGCCAGGTTCTCCGCGTTGAGGATGTCCGCGTAGGACGTCTTCTTGGACGCGAGGATGTTCCCGCCCACGAACAGGTGGGTGATGATGTGGGGGTTGTTGACGCCCGAGTCCTCGGTCTGGACGTGGTAGACCTTCCCCTTGTGCTTGATGTTGTGATTGAAGCCAGTGACGGCTTTTTCGAAGGTTTTCGCCATTGCCGAGGTCGGGCACCGTACCAGCGGGGTCCGGGCTTCACAAGGTAAGCGTCACGCACCCCGCTCCGAACCCCGCGTCCGCGCGCTCCAGGTCCGTGTGCGTCCGCCACCTTCCGTGTGCGGATCCACACGGGGACACCAGCCTGGCGGGCATGGCCACCTCTGTTGAAAAGCCGAAACGCCCTGGGGTACGTAAACCCCTCTGACGATCGCGCCGTCGGACCCACCTTCCCTGCCGCGGGCGGAAAAGCCACCGATGAAGAAGCCGGACACCATCGCCGACAAGGTCCGCCTGCAGGATGCCCAGGCGCTCGCGCAGGGCTATTCCCCGGCCATCCGCGCGATGGAGATCGCCTCCATCCTCGCGTTCGTGACGCTGGAGGGCGCGCTCATCTACAAGCTCTGGAGCACCCACCACACCGGGCCGTGGCTGCTCATCCTGGCGGTGGTGCTGGGCTACCTGGCCGCGGACTTCGTATCCGGCCTGGTCCACTGGATGGGTGACACGTGGGGCTCCACGGAGATGCCCGTGCTGGGCAAGGCCTTCATCCGCCCCTTCCGTGAGCACCACGTCGACGAGAAGGCCATCACCCGCCACGACTTCGTGGAGACCAACGGCAACAACTGCCTCGTGTCGCTGCCGGTGGCCGCGCTCGCGGTGGCGGTGCCGCTGAACGGGCCGGGCTGGGTGTTCCTGGCCGCGTTCCTGGGCGCGATGATCTTCTGGGTGATGGCGACCAACCAGTTCCACAAGTGGTCGCACCTGGACTCGCCGCCCGCGCTCATCCACTTCCTCCAGCGCGTGCACCTCATCCTGCCGCCGGACCACCACCGCATCCACCACACCGCGCCCTTCAACCAGTACTACTGCATCACCGTGGGCTGGATGAACCGGCCGCTGAAGATGATCCACTTCTTCCCGCTGATGGAGCGGCTCATCACCTGGGCCACCGGCCAGCTGCCCCGCCAGGACGACATCGGCACCGAGGCCGCCCAGGCCCTGGTCGCCGTGGACGGCGCCCAGGAGGTGCCCGTGCTCCAGGCGGCCAAGGAGCTGCTCAAGGCCACCGCCGAGGACCCCGCGGCCCCCGCGTCCAGCCGCTCCGCGCCCTGATGAGGGGCCCGGGCCGCGCCCCCGCCGCCTAGAAGCGCAGGTCCACCTGCTCCGCGGAAGGGATGGGGCGCCCCAGGAAGCGGGCCCCCACGTCCACGAAGCGCTCCGGCACGTCGGTGACGAAGAAGGCGTGCTCCGGTGTCCCCACGGAGGCGGGCGCCAGCAGTCCCCTCGCCTCCAGGAGCTCCGCCACCGCCTCCGCGGTGGCCTCCGCCGAGTCCACCAGCGACACGTGCGGCCCCACGACCTCGGCGATGACGCCCTTGAGCAGCGGGTAGTGGGTGCAGCCCAGCACCAGCGTGTCCACGCCGTCTCGCGCGAAGCCGGCCAGGTACTCCTTCGCCACCAGCAGCGGCACGTCCCCCGTGGTCCACCCTTCCTCCGCCAGCGGCACGAAGAGCGGGCACGCCGTCGCCTTCACCGCGACGCTCGGGTCGCCGGCCTCCAGGGCCCGCTGGTACGCGCCGGAGCGGATGGTGCCCGGCGTGCCGATGACGCCCACCCCGCCGCCCCGCGTGCGCTGGAGCGCCGTGCGGGCCCCTGGCTCGATGACGCCCAGCACCGGCACCGGCAGCACGGCCTGGAGCGCGGGCAGCGCCGCGGCGGAGGCCGTGTTGCACGCCACCACCAGGAGCTTGATGCCACGCTCCAGCAGGAACTCCGCGTTCTTCAGCGAGTAGCGCGTCACCACCTCGCCGGACTTGGTGCCGTAGGGCACCCGCGCGGTGTCCCCCAGGTACAGCGTGCGCTCGTGGGGAAGCCGCGCCATGAGCGCCTTGAGGACCGTGAGCCCTCCGATGCCGGAGTCGAACACGCCGATGGGACCGTGGCTGTCTTGCCGCATGGGGGCAGTCCCTATCACGTTTGATGCCAACGCCCGTGGCCGGCCTCCGGGCCCCGGAACGCACGAAGGGCCGGAAGCCTGGATGGCTTCCGACCCTGGCCCGTGCCACCCGGACCGGAGGGTGCGGCCTACCGCACGCGGAACACCGGCGCGTTGAGGGCATCCGGCACGCCCGGGAAGTCGTGGGCATAGACGCGGATGGGAGGCAGGTCGCTGCGGGACTCGTAGGCGCGGTTGCCGGTGCCGGAGGCGCGGAAGGACACGAAGTACTCGCCGGGGCGGAGGAACTCGAAGATGGCCGGGGACTCGTTGCACCCGAACCACTGGCCTTCGGAGCCGTAGACCCACTCGCCGGTGTGCGTGTCCTGGAAGTTGATGCCCACCTCGCTCACGCCGGCCTGGCTGCAGCTGAGCTTCACGCTGCCCTCGTAGAGCTGCCAGCCCACCGCGGCCCCGCCGATGGCGTAGGTGTTCGCCGTGACGGACGCCGGCACCCCGTTTTGCGCCGTGAAGCCACCGCCGAAGTAGTAGAGGGGGCGCTCGCGGACGTCCATGGCCACCACCTCCAGGTAGTGCTGTCCGGGCGCCAGCTCCGGGGTGCTCACCGACCGGCCCTCGCTCCCCTGGTAGCAGTCGAAGCGCGCCCAGGAGCCGTCATCCACGCGGGCATCCACGTAGGCGACCCCCGCCTGCTGGCAGGTCGGATAGCCCGACCCCGCCTCCGTGGGAAACAGCCAGTTCACGTACGCGAAGGTCTTGCCCTGCTGCGGGCCGCCCGACGAGAAGGTGATGGGGACGGAGATGTTGCCGTCCACCGTGAAGCTGCCGTGGTACGTGAAACGCGCCGCGTTGTTGTAGTCCACCGCCACCGCGTCGAACGCGTAGGTGCCGGGCGCGAAGTCGTGCAGGACGATGCCGTCGAAGCCGTTGGCCTGGCAGGGATAGCGGCCGTCGTTCTCCAGGATTTCCCCCCCGATGGAGATGTCGACGCCCTGGATGTCTCGCATCTGGCTGCAGCTGGCGCCGTCGAAGCTCCACGTCATCCGGACGTCGCCGGGGTAGCGCGGGCTGTTGTCTTCGATGATGCAGCCGGTGGCGCCGGCGGAGAGACAGAGGAATGCGGCGAGCGTTCTCGCGTTCATGGTGGGCATCCGTGTTTCGGGAAGTTGAGGTCGTCGGCCCGTAACACCTGTCCAGACGACTCAGTCCGGGAATTATTCACTCCCGCCCAAAGCAACCGGGCATCGACGGCGGGTTTGACCCGCCCGAGCACGGGATGTTACGCGCTGGACCCCATGATTGCCCACCTGCCCCTGGCCCTCGCCGCCATGAACTACGTGGAGATCATCCGCGACGCGTCGTTCATCGAACTCGCGGTGCTCCTGCTCCTCATGACGGTGTCCGTGGCCTCCTGGGCGCTCATCGCCATGAAGGCCACCCAGCTGTCGCGCGCCCGCGCCCAGTCGCTCACCTTTCTCGACACGTTCTGGAAGGCGTCACGGCTGGAGGCCATCTACCAGTCCGCCCAGAAGCTGGAGGGCTCGCCGCTGTCGAAGGTGTTCTGCGCGGGCTACGAGGAGCTGAGCAAGCTGGCGCAGACGGGCAAGGAGGGCGGCGGCGCCGAGGACGCGATGAGCGCCAAGCTGGGCGGCATTGAAAACGTGGAGCGCGCGCTCAACCGCGCGGCCACGGCGCAGATCACCGAACTGGAGAACCGGGTGTCCTTCCTGGGCACCGTGGGCGCCGCGTCGCCGTTCGTGGGCCTGTTCGGCACGGTGATTGGCATCCTGGGCGCGTTCAACAACATCGCGGAGCAGGGCAACGCGACGCTGGCCACGGTGGCGGCGCCGGTGGGCAACGCGCTCTTCGCCACGGCGGCGGGGCTGTTCGCGGCCATCCCGGCGGTGGTCGCGTACAACTCGTTCGTCAGCCGCATCAAGGTGTTCGACACGGAGATGTCCAACTTCTCCGCGGACTTCCTCAACATCATCAAGCGGCACTTCTTCCGCTAGGGGACCCACCACATGGGCATGGGCGGAGGAAAGGGCGGCGGTGGCCGCACCACCATGAGCGAGATCAACGTCACGCCCATGGTGGACGTGATGCTGGTGCTGCTCATCATCTTCATGGTGACGGCGCCCCTCATCCAGCAGGGCGTGAAGGTGAACCTCCCGGAGACGAAGGCGGCCCCGGTGGAGGCGGCGGAGAAGAAGGTCGTCCTCTCCATCGACGCGGGGCGCAAGGTCTACATCGGGGACGCGGAGGTGCCGCTGGAGGAGCTGGAGACGAAGCTCGCCGCCAACGCCAAGGCGCAGGCGGACAAGGAGGTCTACCTCCACGCGGACCGGGACGTGCCCTACGGCGTGGTGGTGGAGGTGATGGCGGCGGCGCAGCGCGCGGGCATCGCCAACGTGGGGATGATCACGGAACCGGCGCCGGGGGGCAAGACGTCCAACTCCGGGAAGGCGCCCGCCGCCCCCAGCGGCAAGGGCAAGCCCAAGGAGGCGAAGCGCTAGCCCATGAGCTCCGCGGTGAATCACAGCCTGCTGGTGACGCGGCCCACGCGGCTGTCGCGCTTCGTGGCCTTCTCCGTGGGCGGGCACGTGGCGGTGCTCGCGGCGGCGCTGCTCTACGCGCGCTTCACGTCCGCGCCGAAGCTGAACCTGGACCAGAAGCCCATCAACGCGTCGCTGGTGCGGCTGGGC
The DNA here is from genome assembly GCF_009909145.1 of Corallococcus silvisoli. Classification (NCBI taxonomy): domain Bacteria; kingdom Pseudomonadati; phylum Myxococcota; class Myxococcia; order Myxococcales; family Myxococcaceae; genus Corallococcus; species Corallococcus silvisoli. Next base: position 332,193 of record NZ_JAAAPJ010000010.1, on the reverse strand, counting down.
AAGCCGCGCGACCCGAAGCTGCTGCCTCGCAAGGAGGTCGCGCAGCCTCCGCCCAAGGAGGTCGTGGCGAAGCCCACGCCCACGCCCCCGACGGACGCGCCCGCGCCCTCCCCCACCGCGGTGGCGGTGCCCGGCGTGAAGCCCGCCCCCGCGCCCGCGCCCCAGAAGGGCGAGGCGACCGCGGAGGACCGGCGCAAGAAGCTGTTCGGCGCGTTCGACAAGTCCGCGAAGCCCAGCGAGCCGGAGGAGCTGGAGGGGGCCGAGGACGGCGACCCCGACGGTGACTCCGCGACCGCGGAGGGCGAGCGGTACTACGGGCTGCTGAAGTCCCAGGTGCGCCGCCACTACAACGTGGCGGACACCATCCCCGACGCGGAGCGCCTGTACCTCAAGGCGCAGGTGGCCATGCGGTTGGGCCGCGCGGGTGAAGTGCTGGACGTGAGCCTGGCCAAGGCCAGTGGCAACGAGCTGTTCGACGCGGCGGTGGTGGCCGCCGTGCGCAAGGCCTCTCCCTTCTCTCCTCCCCCCGATGCGCTTCGCGACGCGCTCCAGAAGAACGGCGTCGTCCTGGTGTTCAGCCCATGAAAGCCTTCCTGCTGTCGCTCCTCCTCGTCCCCGCGCTGGTCCTGGCGCAGGCGCCCGTCATCGAAATCTCCGGCGCGAACTTCCGCCCGCTGCCGCTCGCGGCCCCCGCGCCCGTGGTGCAGGACGGCGCGGACAAGAAGACCGCCCAGACGTTCGACACCGCCTTCACGTACGACCTGGCCGCCTCCGGCATCTTCCAGGTGCTGGACCGCGCGGGCTTCACCGCCGACGCGAAGGAGGGCATGACCGCGGGCAGCATCAACTTCAGCCGCTGGGCGGACGTGGGCGCGGAGTCGCTGGTGAAGGTGTCTCTCGCGCAGGACGGCGGCGCGCTGCGCGGGGAGCTGCGCCTGTTCAGCGTGGCCACGGGCCACGAGGACCTGAAGGTGGCCAAGGACGCGCCGGCCAACGAGCCCCGGCAGCTGGCGCACGCGCTGGCGGACGCGCTCTACCGGCACTTCACCCGCGAGGCGAGCCCCTTCCTGTCGCGCATCACCTACGTGCGCAAGGCGGGCGCCAACCGCGACGTGTTCGTGGCGGACTGGGACGGCATGAACGCGCAGGCGCTCACCAAGGGCGGCACGCACATCCTCCCCACGCTCAGCCCGTCCGGCCAGGTGGCCTTCACGTCCTACCGGAAGAACCGCCCGGACATCTACGTGCAGACGCCGGGCAGCGAGGCGAAGCCGCTGGTGACGGACGGGCAGATGGCCACGGGCGTGGCGTACTCGCCGGACGGCAAGCGCATCGCGTACGCGCTGGCGGAGGGTGAGAGCGCGCAGATCTACATCGCCGCCGCGGACGGCTCCGGCGCCAAGGCCATCACCGACACGCCCTACGGCCTCAACACCAGCCCCACCTGGTCGCCGGACGGCAAGCGCATCGCCTTCGTGTCCAACCGGGGCGGCAGCCCGCAGGTGTACGTCATGGGCGCGGATGGCTCCGGGGTGAAGCGGCTCACCTTCCAGGGCAACTACAACCAGACGCCGGACTGGTCGCCGCGCGGGGACCTCATCGCCTTCACCGCCCGCGACGAGCGCAACGCGTTCGACCTGTTCACCGTCAACGTGGACACGGGCAAGGTGACGCGCCTCACGCAGGACCAGGGCAACAACGAGGAGCCCACCTTCTCCCCCAACGGCCGGCTCATCATGTTCAGCTCCAACCGCATCGGCGGCGCGCACCTGTTCGTGATGACCTCCGACGGCAACAACCAGCTGCCGCTCCCCATGGAGAAGGGGAATTGGCTGACCCCGGACTGGGGCTCCGCTCCGGCGGCGAAGTAGTCGTCGCACCGGGGGTGCCGTTGACAGGGGGGACGCGCCGGAGTGCATTGCGCACTTCATGAGCGCTCCCCTCCGCTCCCATTGGGGCTTGGATCCGCAGGTCGTCTTCCTCAACCACGGCTCGTTCGGCGCGTGCCCCACGGCGGTGCTCCAGCACCAGTCCGAGCTGCGAGCACGCCTGGAATCCGAGCCCGTGCGCTTCCTGGGCCGCGAGGTGGAAGCGCTGCTGGATGAAGCGCGCGCCGCGCTCGCGGCCTTCGTGGGCGCGGACGCGGACGACGTGGCGTTCGTGCCCAACGCCACCACGGGCGTGAACACCGTGCTGCGCGGCCTGCGCTTCCAGCCGGGTGACGAGCTGCTCACCACCGACAACGAATACAACGCGTCCAAGAACGCGCTGGACGTGGCCTGCGCCGCGCTGGGCACGAAGGTGGTGGTGGCGAAGCTGCCCTGGCCCGTGACCTCGCCGGAGGCGGTGGTGGACGCGGTGATGGCGCAGGTCACGCCGCGCACGCGGCTGCTCCTGGTGGACCACATCACCAGCCAGACGGCGCTGGTGCTGCCGCTCGCGGAGCTGGTGCGCCGACTGCGCGAGCGGGGCGTGGAGACGCTGGTGGATGGGGCCCACGGGCCGGGCATGGTGCCCCTCCAGCTGAGGGAGCTGGGCGCGGCGTACTACACCGGCAACTGCCACAAGTGGCTGTGCGCGCCCAAGGGCGCCGCGTTCCTCTACGTCCGCCGGGACCTGCAGCCGGCCCTGAAGCCGCTGGTGGTGAGCCACGGGCACAACTCGCCGCGCACGGACCGCTCGCGCTTCCGGCTGGAGTTCGACTGGACGGGCACGCACGACCCGACGCCCTTCCTCTGCATCCCCACCGCGCTGCGCGTCATCGGGGGGCTGGTGCCGGGCGGGTGGCCGGAGGTGATGGCGTCCAACCGGGCGAAGGTGCTGGCCGCCCGCAAGCGCCTGGACGCGCGGCTGGGCAACGCGGCCCCGCTCTGCCCGGAGTCAATGGTGGGCAGCATGGCGTGCGTCGCCCTGCCGGACGGCTTCCCGGAGCGCCCCGAGCCTCCGCTCTACCTGGACCCGCTGCATGTGCGCCTGTTCGATGCACACCACATCGAGGTCCCCGTCACCCCGTGGCCCCGGGCGCCCCGGCGGCACTTGCGGCTGTCCGCGCAGCTGTACAACACCCCGGCGGACTACGAGGCCCTGGGGGACGCTTTGGAAGCGCTGCTGCGTTGAGTAGTGTGCGCCGCATGCCGCGCTTCGCCTCCATCGATATCGGGACCAATTCCGTGCTGCTGCTGGTCGCGGACCGCCTGCCGGACGGGCGCTTCCAGGCCGTGGTGGAACGCGCCGAAATCACCCGGCTGGGCCGGGGCGTGGACACCAGCCGCGTGCTCTCCTCCGACGGAATGGAGGCCACGCTGTCCGTGCTGGTCGCCTTCGCGAACGAGGCCCGCGAGCTGGGCGCCGAGGGCATCGCGGTGTCCGCCACCAGCGCCGCGCGCGACGCGAAGAACGGCGCGGACTTCATCGCCGCCGCGAAGGCCCGCGCGGACGTGACGGTGGAGATCATCCCCGGGGAGATGGAGGCGCAGCTGTCCTTCGCCGCGGTGGCCCAGGACTTCGCCGGGGACGCGGCGGGTCCGCTGCTCGTCGTGGACATTGGCGGCGGGTCCACGGAGTTCATCTACGGCAGTGACGCCGGGACCGTGGCCTTCCGCCACAGCTTCGACGTGGGCGCGGTGCGGCTCACCGAGCGCTTCGTGCGCACCGACCCGCTGTCCCCGGACGAGCGCGCCGCCATCGAGGCGCATCTGCGCGACACCTTCTCCGCGCTGCCTCCGCCTCCGCCAGCCGCGATGCTGGTGGGCGTGGCCGGGACGGTGACGACGCTGTACGCCGTGCAGCACCGGATGGCGACCTACAACGCGGAGGCGGTCCACGGCGGCACGCTGTCCCGGGGCGAGCTGGACGCGCTCACGGACATGCTGTGCGGCCTGCCGCTGGACGCGCGACGGGCGCTGCCGGGCCTGCAGCCCAAGCGCGCGGACGTCATCCCCGCGGGGGCCCTCATCCTGCGCGAAGCCGTGAAGGCGCTGGGCCTGGATGCGTGCCGCGTGAGCGACCGCGGCCTGCGCTGGGGCCTGCTGGCACACCGCTTCGGCTCGGCCCCGTCCTCCTCATGAACGCCTCTTCCCCCACCGCTTCGTCCAGCGCGTCCGCCACGCAGTCCGTGCGCGCGGGCTACGCGCTGTTCATCCTCACGCTCATCAACCTGGTCAACTACCTCGACCGGTACATCATCGCCGTGGCGCTGCCGGAGATTCAGAAGGACTTCGGCATCAACGACGCGCAGTCGGGCCTGCTGGGCACCGTCTTCATCATCGTGTTCATGCTGGCCTCGCCCCTGGGAGGCTTCCTGGGAGACCGGGTACCGCGCCGGCTGCTGGTGGCGGGCGGCGTCGTCCTGTGGAGCCTGGCCACCGGGGCCAGCGGCCTGGCGGCCTCGTTCACCGCGCTGCTGCTGGCGCGCGCGGTGATTGGCATTGGCGAGGCGGGCTACGGCGCGGTGGCTCCGTCCATCATCTCCGACCTCTACCCGCGCGAGCAGCGCACGCGGATGCTGTCGTACTTCTACATCGCCATCCCGGTGGGCTCCGCGATGGGCTACGGCCTGGGCGGGTGGCTGACGCAGACGTATTCGTGGCACGCGGCGTTCTTCGCGGGCGGCGTGCCCGGGCTCGTGCTGGGCACGATGGCCTTCTTCATGCCGGAGCCGCGACGCGGTGCCATGGACGGGCCGGAAGCGACGGTGAAGCTGCCCTTCATGGAAGGCCTCAAGGGGCTGGGCCGCAACATGGCCTTCTGGGCGACGACGGCCGGCTACACGCTGATGACGTTCTCCATTGGCGGGCTGGCGTTCTGGATGCCCACGTACCTGGTGCGCGAGCGGCACCTGTGGCTGGAGCATCCGGGCCGCGTGGGGCTGGTCTTCGGCGCCATCACCGCCGTGGCGGGCCTCACCGGCACCGTGGCCGGCGGCTGGCTGGGCGACAGGCTGGACCGCAAGCGCGTGGGTGGCGGCCTGTGGATGTCCGGCGTGGGCCTGCTGCTCGCGGCGCCGTGCATGTACCTGGCGGTGAACCTGCAGGACACGGCGCTCACGTTCGCGGCCATTGGCGTGGCGCAGTTCCTCATCTTCCTCAACAGCGGGCCCATCAACGCCGCCATCGTCAACTGCGTGCCGCCCGCGTTCCGCGCCTTCGCGATGGGCCTCAACGTGCTGTGCATCCACATGCTGGGGGACGCCATCTCGCCCACGCTCATCGGGCAGATCGCCGACATGGCCAGCCTCCACACCGCCATCGCCATCAACGCGGTGCCAGTGCTGCTGGGCGGACTGGCGCTCCTGCTGGGCGCGAAGCTGTTCCGGGAGGCCGTGCCCCGCGCGCAGGCCTGAGCCGGGAGAAACGCAGGGGCGCGGAATGCATCCGAGCCCCCATCCGGTCGTGCGGGCAGGTTCGCTGCTCGCCAGGGAAGGAAGCGGAGGCATTTCGTGGCTGCCGGGCAACCCATGCATCCCTTGCACGCATCCTCGGCCCCTGTGTTCGTGGCATGCGGGCGCAGCCACCCCACGCCCTCCGCCCATGTCGCGTCGCATCCCCAGGCCGTCCTCGCCCTCTACACGGGCGGCCGGGCCGTCATCCATCAACGCACCCGCTTCACCCTGTCCCCGGGCGACGTGATGCTCATCCCCTCTGGGGAGAAGCACCGGATGGTGATGGCCGAGCGGGCGGAGGCCTGGGGCCTCGGGTTCCATCCGTCCGCGTTCGCCCGGACGGAGGTAGCTCCGCTGCTGGAGCCCTTCGAGCGCGTGCGCCAGGGTGCCTCCGCCGTCGTATCGATTCCTTCCAGTCGTCAGGAGCACCTGGTGCGCCTGCTGTCGGAGCTGCGTGAGGAGACGCTCACGCAGCACCGTCCGCTGGGGGAGCAGGTGACGCGCAGCCTGTTCTCGCTGGTGCTGGCGGAGGTGGCTCGCGCGAGCGCGTGGACGCCCGTGGACATGCGGGCGTCACTCGCGGGGGAAGCGCTCTCGTTCATCGAACGGCACTGCCTGGAGCCCATCTCGCTGCGCGAAGTGGCCGCCGCCGTGAACCGCTCTCCCTCTCACGTCACGACAGCGATCAAACAGGCCACGGGCAAGAGCGCGGTGGAGTGGATCATCTCCGGACGGCTCGCGGAAGCGCGGCGGCGGCTGCTGTCCACCGACGAGCGCGTGGACATCATCGCCGAGCGCGTGGGCTACGCGGACCCCACGCACTTCATCCGCTTGTTCCGGCGCTCGGAGGGACTCACGCCCGCCGCGTGGCGCCGGCAGCACCGCGCGCCGTCCGCCAGCTGAGCCACGCAGCGCCTGCACGAGGCGAACGCCCCGCGGGCCGCGGCAGCCTCGCGAAGCGAACACCGCCCGAGGTGATGCCGCGCATGGCCTCGCGACGCCAACACCTTCCGGGAAGCCCACGCCGAGCCCCGCGAAGACAGAGGTGATTTCGCGCAAGGGCCGCGAAGCGAACACCAACCGGGAAGCCATGCCGAGCCCCGCGAAGCCAGAGGCGATTTCGCGCATGGCCCCGCGAAGCGAACACCGGCCGGGAAGCCACGCCGGGCCTCACGCGGCAAACACCGGCAAAAGTGGCCTCACGACCGCGTGCGCGGGCCTCAGTGCGGCTTCTGCTTCGAGGCCGGAGGCTTCCCCGTCACGGCCGTGTAGCGACGGTCCGCGTCCTCCTGGATGAGGCCGTGGTTCATCATGGCCGCCGCGACAGCGCCAGCGCTGGCCGCCATGAGCGCACCCTGGAGACGCGTCGTCATATCCCCCACGGCGGAGATGCCCGGCACGGACGTCTCGCCCACCGGGCCCACCTTCACGAAGCCCTGCTCATCCAGTGCCAGTCCCAGCCGGGTCACGAGCTCCGACTGTCGCTGCGGCGGCGCGGAGAACATGACCTTGCGCGCCACCCGCGTCCCGTCCTCCAGCTCCACCGCCTCCAGATGGCCGTCCTTCCCGTGGAGCGCGCGGATCCGCTGCTCCTCCAGGCCGATGCCCAGGGCCTGGAGTCTCTCACGCTGCTCGGCCGTCATGGCGAACGCGCCATGGGTGAAGACCGTCGTGTCCTGTGACCAGTTCTGGATGACGGCCGCGTGGTCCAGGTACTGCGGCTCCGTGAGCAACACGCCCAGGGGTTGGTCCCGGACCTCCCAGCCGTGACAGTACGGGCACTGGAAGATGCTGGGGCCCCACAGCTCCTTGTAGCCGGGGATGTCCAGCATGACGTCCACCATGCCCACGGCGAGGAGGAGCCGGCGCGTGTCCACCGTGCTCCCGTCGCCCAGCGCCACGCGGAAGCCCCCTTCATGCTTCTCCACGGAGCCCACCCGCGTGTCGCGCACCTCCACGTTCGGATAGGCCCGGAGCTGCTCGCGGCTGATGCGCCGGAACTCCGAGGGCGGGATGCCGTCGCGCGACCCGAAGCCGTGCATGTGCTCCGCCGCCGCGTTGCGGGGCGTGCCCGCGTCACACAACAGCACCGCCCTGCGCCCGCGCCCCAGATACAGCGCGGCGTTGAGCCCTCCCGGACCGCCTCCCACGATGACCACGTCGTATGTCGCCATTGCCCTGCTCCCTTGAGCTGTCGTTGATTCCTGGAGGAAATCTAACGACCGGCCCAAGGCCCCCAGCAGGGCGGGTTTTTCGACGGCATCGGCGGATCTTCCGGGCCGCCACGGCCCGCGCGTCTACCGCACGACGGGCGAGGCCTCGGGCACCTCGATCCTCGGCCGGTACTCCTCCGCCACCCGCTCCACCTCCCCCGCAAGCCGCTCCCCTTCCGCGAGCAGCCGGGCCTTCAGCCGCTTCCGGTTGCCCAGCGTGAAGAACAGCTCCAGGTCGTGACGGATGGCATCCCAGCGCTCCGCGAACGACAACGTGAAGAGCGCCAGCGACGGCACCCCCACGAAGGTCCCAAGCCCCCAGCCCCACCCGCCCCCCACCGCCGCGACCGCGGTGAGGCCCCACCACCACACCAGCGACACCACCACCGCGGTGAGGAACTTCACCGTGGCCTGGATGTCCAGCTCCGCGCGCCGCGCCGCCATCCGGGGCAGCGGATACGGAATCGCGAACAGCGCGAGCCCCACCGCGAACAACGGCAGCCCGAACACCAGCCGCAGCAGCGTCTTCACCACGAAGGGCACCACGTTGGCCGGGCGGTACTCCACGGACAGCTCCTCCGGACGCGTGGCCTGCACCAGCGACATCCGATGGCCGAAGGAGGACAGGTGCTGCCGCAGCCGCTCATAGCGCTCCGGCTCCTCCGCTCGGAACAGCCGCACTCCGCGCGCCCACAGCCGCAGCCGCTCCGGCGCCAGAGTGCCACCCTGGCGGAACGCATAGAGCTGCTCCGCCACGTGGACCACCGGAAGGTCCGCCCACTGCTCCAGGTTGAGCGTCACCGAGCGCAGCCCCTCCGCCACCCGCTCCGTCAGCGCGCGCACCGCGTCCTGCTCCGACGCGGCGTCCTTCGGCAGGAAGGCCGCCACGTCGATGGGCGCCCCCTGGTCGATGAGCACCTCGCTGCGGAAGACGTTCTTCTCCGCGTAGGTGAGCCCCACCGGGACGATGCGCACCGGAGCGCCCTCGCGCGCGGCGTTGAGCGCGATGCGCGCCGCGCCCGTCTTCAGCTCCGCGAGCGCGGGCTCCGAATGGCTCTTGCCCTCCGGAAAGATGGTGATGGCCCGCCCCTGCACGAGCGCGCCCTTCGCCGCGTCCAGCGTCCCTTCATTGCGCCCCATCTGCGTCGGGTCGTCCTGCTTGCGGTACACCGGCAACGCGTCCAACCCCCGCAGGAGCCACCCGATGACGGGCAGCTTGAAGAGCGGCGCCTTCGCCATGAACGTCACCTGGCGACGCGTGAGGATGAACACCAGCGCCGGGTCGATGAGCCCGTTCGGATGGTTGCCTACGAAGAGCACCGGACCCGACGGCGCCTCCCCCGGGGTGTTCACCTTCACCCGGTAGAAGAGCCTCAGGGCCAGCGCCATCACCGCCCGCACACACGCATAGAACACAGGACGGACTGTATACCGGCGACCCACCTCGGACCCGCCCCACTCCGGACACTGTCACCCTGAGGGGCCGGAAGGACCCTCTTCCGAGGCAGCCGGTCAGCTTCAACCCAAACGGAACAATCCGAGGAGACCGCGATCCAGGGCGCCTTGCCCGCGACACCTCTTTTTCGTGCGCGGGCTGGAAGCCGCGTCACCCCTCGGAGAGCAACCCCATGAAGCGTTGGCTGTCGCGGGGCAGGGCCGCGCGCCGCCGAACACATGCATGCGCTCGCGGTGCCCGCGGGCGCCCCGCGCATCCCCCCCACCTGGGGCAACCCCGCCCATGACCTGGACCCGGACCTGGACCTGGAGGTCTACGACCCCACGGACGAGCTCGTCGCATCCCTCGGTGAAGGCACCTCCGTCGCCGAATCCGTCCCCATCTCGAACCCCACCGCCGGCACCTGGAGCGTGAAGATGAAGGGCTTCTTCAAACGCTCCCCCCAGGACACCGGCACCGCGGCAGTGGAGCGCCGTGTCCCGCGTCCGTAGTCACGGACCCCACAAGGCACGGCGGTCCCCGCCCCTCTCCCGTGTCCACACGGGGGAGGGGTTGTTCGTTGCGGGAGCCGCGGCGTTCCCGCGCCGAGCCCCGGGGCTCAGCGCGGCGTCAGCGTCACCTGCGTGTCCGCGAGCGTGCGGCCCTGCGCGTCGGTGAAGCGCGCGCGCACCGGCACGGGGCCCGTCAGCCATCCGCCCCGCACCGGCGTGCTGAAGGACAGCGGAACGTCCACGCCCGCGGCGACTTCCGGGGCCGCGCCTTCACCGGGGAAGAAGCGCAGCGGCTCTCCCGCCTGGGACGTGCCTTCCACCGACAGGCGCACGCGCTCTGGCGCGGTGTAGCTGAACTGCACCGCGTTGCCCTCCGCGCACGCCAGCGTTCCACCAGGACCGGCCTCCGCGAGCACCGCGCCCGTGGGCGCGATGCAGAAGGCCCGCACGCCCCAGGCGCCTTCTCCCGGAGCCGCCGAGCGCGCCTGCCACTCCGGCGTCTCACGACGCTCGAGCGATGGCGCCACCGCGACCAACGCCACCGCGACCGCGGCCGCCCCCAGCGACAGGGGCATGAACAGGGGCGAGGCGAACCACTTCCGCTTCTCCGCCACCGGACGCGTCGCGGGCCCCCCAGCCTTCGCCATCCGCGCGAACAGCGCCTGCTCCAGGAGCGCGCTCCGGGCCTGGGGGAGCACTCGCTGCTCCAGCACCGACTCCACGCGCGAGAGCCGGTTGTAGGCCTCCTGACATCCGGGGCACGTCGTCAGGTGCGCGCGCAGGCGCTCGAAGTCTTCCGCGTCCAGCGCGTCCCGGCCCTTCTCGAAGAGGGCAGACATCCGCTGCTTCGCCTGGCGGTCGTCACATCCGCTCATCGCGCACCCCGCCGCGTGAAGAAGCTCCAGCCCTGCGTCCGCAGATCCTGGAGGTATCCCTTCGCCTGGAGGAACCCCAGCAGCCTCGACTTCAAACCGAACTCGCGCCGCCTTACCTGGATGCGCGTGAGGCCCAGCGCCGTGGCCGCTTCTTCCTGGGCCACGCCCTCGCCGAAGCGCAGCTCGAACAGCCGGTGTTCTTCACGCGACAGCCCCTCCTTGAACGCCGCGAGCAGCGCCTCCACCTCGCGGTCCTCCAGGAGCTCCGCGAGGCCGCCATCCTCGGCGGACGCGTCGGTGAGGCCCTCGAAGGGCTCGTCACGCCCCACCATCTCGCGCTCGCGCGACTGCTCCAGGAGCACGTTGCGCGCGATGCCCATCAGGAAGTGGGCATAGGGGCGCGTGCCGTTGTAGGCCGCGCGCGTGCGGGGCTCGAACGCGCGGGCGAAGGTCTCCAGCAGCGTGTTCTCCAGCTCCATCGCGCTCCTCAAGCGGGTGAAGGCTCCCCGCCATGCGGCCGCCTTGAGCAGGCGGGCGAGCGGCTCCGCGTGCGCGCGATACACCTCCGCCAACACCTCCGGGGTGCCTTCGCGAAAACGGCGCAGCGTGTCGTCATCCCACTCCATCCCTCAAGGGCTTACCGCGACCGTCGCGGTCCCGTCATCCGCATGTTGTCGCGAGCGGCCTCCGGTGGATTGTCGGACGCGCCCCATGGCATCCTTTCTCACAGCGCACCGCGCCACTCCCCATGCGATCGCCGTCCCACAGGACCCTGGCCCTGGGTGTGCTCCTCCTGCTCGGAACCGCGGCGAGCGCGGCGCCCGAGCAGGTGCACTACGCCCTCATCGTGGCCAGCAACACGGGCACCGAGCCATCACAGGCCCCCCTGCGCTACGCGGACGACGACGGGGCCCGGTACTACGAGCTGTTCGCCCCACGCTCGCGCGAGGTGGTGCTCCTGAGTGTGTTGGACAGCGACACGCAGGCCCTGCACCCGGGGCTCGCCGCGAAGACGCGCCCGCCCACGCACCCCGCCCTGGAGGAGGCGCTCGCCCGCTTGAACGACCGCATGGCCGAGGACCGGGCCCGGGGCGCGGTGCCGGTGCTGTCCTTCGTCTTCGTGGGCCACGGCAAGCGCGGCGCCGCGGGCGAAGGGGCGGTGAGCCTGCTGGACGGGCCGCTGACGCGGACGCAGCTGTACGCGCGGGTGCTCGCGCCGAGCAAGGCGGCGTTCATCCAGCTCATCGTGGACGCGTGTGATTCGTACTTCTTCGTCCACTCGCGCGGCGCGCTGCCCGTGGGCCCCGCGTACGTGGACGCGGTGAAGGGACTGCTCGGCAACCGCGAGCTGGAGCGCTTCCCCCAGGTGGGCGTGGTGCTGTCCACGTCGTCGGAGCAGGAGAGCCACGAGTGGAGCGCCATCCGCTCCGGCGTCTTCAGCCACATGGTGCGCTCGGCGCTGTCGGGCGCGGGAGACGTCAACGGCGATGGCAAGGTGGACTACGCGGAGCTGCGGGCCTTCGTGGCCGCCGCGAGCCAGGGCATGGACGATGTGCGCGGGCAGCCGCGCGTGTTCATCCAGCCGCCCGCGCTGGACCGCTCGTTCGCGCTGACGGACCTGGGCAGCGCCGCGTCGCTGGGCTACCTGCTGGTGCCCACGGGCCTCTCGGGCCGGCTGTGGGTGGAGGATGCCCGCGGCATCCGGGTGGTGGAGCTGCACAAGGAGCGGGAGCGCCCGCTGGTGGTGTCGCTGCCGCCGGGCCGGGGCTACTTCCTGCGGACGACCGGCCGCGAGGCGCCCTTCGCCGTCACCCGCGCGGGAGAGGTGGTGGACGCGGGTGGCCTGCGTTGGACCGAGTCCACCATGGCGGCCCGGGGCGCCGTGGAGGACGCGCTCCGGGACAGGCTCTTCTCCGTGCCCTTCGGGCCGCGCTTCTACCGGGGCTACATGGCGAGCCTCGGCATCACGCCCCCGTCGGAGGAGGCCGACGCGGCCCTCACGCCATGAGCCTGACCGCCACGTCCCTGCTGCTGATGACGCTGTCAGGCGCCGCGCCCTGCGACGCGGACACGCGCGTGATGCTCGTGCCCTTCGAGCGGCTGGCCCTGCCCTCCACGGAGGCCCGCGCGCTGGAGGACGCCACGCGGCGCGCGGTGGCCGCCCTCCCCGACGCGTGCCTGGAGTCCCGCGAGGACACGCTGGAGCGGTTGCGCGGCTCTGGCGAGGCACTGGCCGCGTGTGGCAACGCGGAGTGCCGGAGCGCGCAAGCCACGGCGTTGAGCGCGCGCAGGCTCGTGCGGGGCGTGGCGCTGGGCGTGGGAGGCATCCGCAGCGTCGCGCTCACGGTGACGGACTCACGCGGCACGGAGACGCGCGCGCAGTTCGAGGCCCCCGCCACGACGCCGGGCGAAGCGGATGCGCGGGCGCGCCAGGCGCTCCAGCAGGTCTGGGCCCCGCTGGGGACGGCGCGAGTGGTGCGCGAACCGCGGGGCTCGCGCGTGCTGCCGAAGGTGCTCCTGGGCGCGGGCGGCGTGGCGCTCGCGGCGGGCGTGGGCTTCGGACTCGCGGCCCGGAGCACGGAGTCGAAGGTGTCGAGGCATGGGGGCGAGTGCGCCGCGGCCGGGGAGACCTTCGAGGAGTGCTTCTCCTCACGGCTCGGCGCCGGGCGCCGTCAGGCGCGAACGTCCAACGTGCTGCTGGGCGTGGGCGCGCTGCTCGGTCTGGGCGGCGCGGTGTCCTTCATCTGGGAGCTGCCATGAGAAGAGCGCTGACCGCGCTGATGGGCGCCGCCCTGCTCACGATGGGCGCCTGCACGTTCGCACCGGACCTGTCGCGCTTCGCCGCGTGTGACGCGGCCGGAGGCTGTCCTTCCGGCAGCAAGTGCCTGGCATCGGAGAACCGCTGCCTGCCGACCTGTGGCGAGGGCGGTCCTTGCGACAAGTCCGAACCCGCGGAGACGCAGGATGCGGGCGCGGACAGCGGCACGGACGCGAGCGCCGAGGACGCGGGCGCGGTGGACGACGGCGGCACGGATGCGGGCACCCCGGACGCGGGGCCCTCCGCGCTCGCGCTGGAGTCCAACATCCTGGTGGAGGGCATCGAGACGATCCCCTACGTGGCGCAGCTCCAGGCCCGTGGCGGAACGCCCCCGTACACGTTCAACACCACCGGTCAGCTTCCCGCGGGCTTCGCGCTGAGCACGGACGGCCAAATCACCGGCACGCCCACTCGCGCGGGGGATGCGTTCCTTCCCGTGGAGGTGACCGACCAGGGCACGCCGATGAAGCGCGCCAGTGGCAACCTGCTGCTGCGCGTGCGGCCCGTGCTGCGCCTCGCCGGCCCGGCGCCGCTCGCGGACATTCCCCAGAAGAAGCCCTACGCGGAGCGCCTCTCCGCCACGGGGGGACAGGCGCCGTACTTCTTCAGCCTCGTCGAGGGGCAGTCGCTGCCCGCGGGCGTCTCCCTGGCCTCGGACGGCAGCGTCACCGGCACGACGACGCAGCAGGGCACGCAGACCTTCACGGTGGAGGTCACGGACAGCCAGGTGCCGCCGCAGAGCCGCACCCGCCAGCTCACGCTCACCACGGTGGACGCCACCGGGTTCGTCAAGCTGCTGTCGCGCGCGGTGCCGGACGGCCGCGTGGACACCGACTACAGCTATGCGTTCAAGTGGACCGGCGGCACCGGCTCGTTCACCTGGAGCGTGAAGAAGGGGGAGCTGCCTCCGGGCCTCATCCTGGACACCCAACAGGGCATCCTCTACGGCACCCCCACGAGCTCGGGCACCTACACCTTCGAGCTGAGCGTCGTCGACCTCTTGAGCAGCACCCAGCTGGGCTATTCGCTCAAGATCGACTGAGCCCCCGCGGCCCCGGGCCTCACGGGTAGGCGTCCACTACCTGGATGACGCCGGTGTTGTCCTGCACCACGGAGAAGCCCTTCATCGGGCTGGGGTACGCGATGAGTCCCTCCCCATCCCGGTCCCACCGCGAGTCCAGCAGCACGCCACAGAACGGCACCGACGTGGCGCCGCTCTCGGGCGTGAAGATGCGATCGTACCGGCCGAACACGCGGTGCTTCGTCACGTAGAGCCGCCCGCCGATGCGCGCCCCCGGCAGCTTCGTCTCCCCTTCCGCCTGCGGCAGCGCGATGACGAAGCTGTAGTTGTAACGGGCCGGTCCCGGATGGTCCTGGATGCTGTCCACGATGACGGGGATGCGGTCCCCCACCTTCAGCCCCAATCGCTCCATCTGGAGCCGCGCGCCGCGAGGACAGCTCCCCTCCGGAGGCATCCACGCGGGGCGCGGAGGCTTCGCGTCCGCGTCCGGCCCGTGCTGACACGCGAGCAGCAGCAGGCCCAGCAGGGCCCACCCTCCAGGGCTTCCACGGCGCGGACGGTCGGGTCGCAAGCGCAGGCCTCCGGTCAGAACGTCCCGATGCTGAAGTGGAACTGCGTGGGCGCCTCGTTGAGGGCCTCGTCGCGGTCCAGGTTGAAGCCCACGTCGAAGGCGAGCGGACCGACGGGCGTCACGTAGCGCAGCCCCACTCCCGCCGTATAGCGCAGCACGCCCAGGTCGAAGAGCGTCCGGTCCTGCCACAGGTTGCCCACCTCGAAGAACAGGCCCAGGTCCACCGCCGCCACCGCCGGGACGCGCAGCTCCGCCTTGCCCAGCGTGTAGAGCTCGCCGCCCTGGCTCGCGGGCACCTGCCCGGCGAGCACCGCCTTCAGGTCGTCCGGGCACCCCGCGGGCGTGATGACCGCGCGGCACGCGGCCAGCCGCTGGTGCAGCCCCTCGCGCACGTCCTGCGGCAGCACGCCGTCCTCGCGGAAGCCCCGGAGGCTGGACGAACCGCCCAGGTAGAAGAGCTTGGAGCCGATGTTCTGCGACCCCTGCGTCAGGGGCACGATGGTGCCCGCCCGCGCGCTCACCGCCACGCTCGCGCGGCGGCCCAGCGGCGCGTACGCGCTCACGCTGCCCGACAGCTTCACCCCGTCGATGGGGAACTCCGGCACGCGGCTGCCCGCGACGTCCGTGGGGCGCACGCGGATGCCGCGCATGAACTCCACGCTGGTGCTGAGCACCATGCCCCGCCGCGGATTCGCCGGGTCGTCGCGGAAGTCCAGCGTCATCGACGGCCGCAGCGAGTGCAGCGCGAAGTCGCCGTACGGATAGCGCAGGCGCTCCTGGTCCGCGCGGTTCACCAGCTCCAGCACGCCCGCGCGCGAGCGCAGCCGGTTGTTCTCCAGTTCGTACTGGAGCGACACGTTCACCCACGACGCCAGCGCCCAGTCCACGCCCGCCACCGCGGCGAACCGCGTGGACAGGTACGAGGGCCGGTGCGCGCGCTCGCCAATGAGGTCCAGCCGCGCGCCAATCTCCTGGGGCGCGAGGAAGGACAGGCGCGGCTGTGACAGCGCCAGGTTGCCGCGCCCGCCCAGGCCGCTGAGGCCCTCCAGGTCGGACTCGCACGCCTCTCCCGACAGCTCTCCGGTGGAGCACCCGGCTGGCTGGCGCGACGACGACAGGGCCTCCGCGCTCGCGCCCGCGTAGTTCACCTTGCCACGCGCCAGCAGGTTCAGCCCCCGGCCATCCAGGTTGCGCCATGCCGTGTCCAGCGTGATGCGCGGACCGTCCACCAGGAAGTAGCCGCCGGACACCTCGCCGTCGATGCGCGGGCGCTCCTGCACCGTCACCAGCACGTCCTTGGACGCCTCGCGCCGGTTGGGGTCCGCCAGCGACACCTCCGCCTGGCGGAACAGGCCCAGCCGCGACAGCCGGCGCTGCGCTTCCGCCAGGCCCTCCACCGACAGCGGCGCGCCGGGCTTCAGGCCCAGCAGCGCCAGCACCACGTCCGGATCCGTGCGCGTCAGCCCCTGGAGCAGCACCTGCCCCACGCGCACGCGCGGCCCCGCGTCCACGCGGAACACCACCTGCGCGGCCGTGCCCTCTCCATCCACCGACACCGCGTTGCTCACGCGCGCGAAGAGGAAGCCCTCCCGGCCCAGCCCCCGCTCCAGCGAGGCCTGCGCTTGCTCCACCCGCTCGAAGCTCAGCGGCTGTCCCACGGGGAGCAGCAGCTTCACCCACGTGGGGTCCACCTCCGGGGGCATGCCCTCGAAGCGCGGCGCGCGCATCAGCGCCCGGGGGCCCTCCTCCACGTCGAAGTCCGCCTCGGCCGTGTGGTGGATGGCGTCCACCGTGAGGCCCCGGAAGGTGACCTGCGCGGAGGCGAAGCCCTGCTCCCGGTAGGTCGCGGTCATCGCGTCCGCCGCGTCAAGCCACGCGTCCTCCACGTAGACCGTGGAGGGATCCGGCGGCGGCACCGCCCCCATGGCCTGGCGCCGCTCGCGGCCCTCCGTCTCCAGCGGGTCCTCGCGCATGGGCAGGTCCAGCTCCGGCCACGTCTCCAGCACCGCCACCTGATTGGTCAGCATGGAGCGCAGCGCGCCTGACGACAGCGCCGCGTTGCCGTGGAAGCGCACGTCCGTCACGCGCAGCAGGGCGCCCTCGTCCACCTGGAAGCCCAGCACGGCCGCGTCGCCGTCCGGCCGCACGGCTTCGGAGGCCCGCACGCGCGCGTCATGAAAGCCCCGCCGCCGGTAGAAGGCCTCCAGCCGCCGAGCGAGCCGCGCCGCCACGGCCTCGTCCATCGCCTCCTCGCCGTCGTAGGCCACCACGCGCGCCAGCACCGCGTCCGGGAAGCGGTGGTTGCCCGTGAAGCGCAGGTGGAACGCGGGCCCCGCCGCCACCGGCACCGCCACGGACGCCTCGCTGTCCTCGACGACAATGGTGGGCGTCCCCACCCAGGCCTGCCAGTGCTGACCCTCGCGCAGCAGCGCCCGCAGCCGCTCCAGGCCGCCATCCAGTCGCGCTCGGTCGAAGACCTCGCCGGGCTTCATCCCCAGCGCCGCCACCAGACGCGGCAGGGGCAGCGCGGGACTGCCAGAGAACGTCACCTGCCGCACGCGGGTCGGCTTGCCCTCCTCCACCACCAGCGTCACCGCCACGCCGCCCGCGGGCACGGGCCGCTGCTCCACCTGGATGTCGACGGCGTCGTAGCCCTTGCGCTGGTAGGCCTCGCGCACGGAGGCCGCCGCCGTGTCCAGCTCCTCGGGATCCAACGGACCGCCCTGCAACAAGCCGCTCGCCTCCAGCAGCTCACCGGACGTCAGCACGTGGTTGCCCCGCACCGCGACGTGCGACAACAGCGGCAGCGGCGTGAGCTGGAACACCAGCCGCACGCCCCCGGGCACGTCCTGCGTCAGGGCCACCACGTCCGCGAACCGCCCCGTGGCGAACAGCTGCTCCACGGACTTGCGCACCGCGCCGGGCGTCAGCGCCTGGCCCTTGCGCACCGTGACCAGCCCCGCCAACCCCTCGGTGGACCTGCCCTCCGGGAGATGCAGCTCCACCGCCACCACGTCAGGGGCGTCGTCATCGCGGGGGGCCGCGAGCGCGGGAAACGCGCACACGAGCAGCAGCACCGCGGTCAGCGCGGTTATTCGACCTCCCAGCCCAGCTTGAGCTCGAGCCCGAGGTTTCCGAACGACGCCTGGCTGTTCTCGTTGTCCCACTGGGCCTGTGCGGAAAGTCGGTCGTCGAAGCGGTACTCGGCGCGTGCCCGGGTGCCACGCCCACTCACCGGCTGGGTCATGCCGATTTTAAGCTGCTCGGAGAGGAACTTCGACTCCAGTTGTGCGGTGGGCTCCGCCTGCCGGGTGGCGTCGTTGTAGGTGGTGGCGATCTGCAGGGACAAGTCCCTGAGAACAGGGTTGCTGGGCAGGAAGCGGCGCACCTGCCGGTCCAGGCCCGACACGTTGAAGAGGGCCTCCGCGGCCAGACCGTAGCTCGCCGACGCCGCCGTGTCCTTGTCCGCGCTCGTCACGCCCAGTGTGAGCAGCGAGAGGATGTCACCCTCCGTGAGCACCGGCTCCGAGGACAGCACGATGAGGGGGTTGGCCGGCCGGCCGAACGCGTGCAGCTTCACCACGAACTCCCGCACCGACGTCTGCGCCTGGACCTCGAAGACCGGGTCGATGCCGGACGCGTCGCGGAACTCCAGCTGCCCCTGCTCGATGGTGAAGAGGTTGTTGCGGAAGAACGCCTGGCTGCCCTCCGCCGCCTCCACGCGGCCCAGCAGCCCCGGCCTCACGTCCGTGCCGGTGAGCCGCACGTCGCCCAAGAGCCGCGCCTTCGCCAGGTTGTTGTCCACGCGCACGTCGCCGAAGTGCACGTTGACGTCCCAGGTGAAGAACGGGTCCCTCGCCCGGTCGCCCCCTCCGCCCACCGCCAGCTGCGGCTTCTTCTGCATCGTCTTGAGCAGCGATTCGATGTCGAGCGGCTTCTGGTAGCGCAGCTTGATGATGTCCAGCCCCCCCGTGACGGTGGGCCCGGTGGGCGGACCCACCACCTGCAGCAGGCCGGACACGGTGAGCGGCAGGTCCTCCGTCATCCGGTACGGCACCGCGTCCAGTTGCAGCGTCAGCGCCAGCCGCTTGGGCACGAAGCGCTCCAGCCGGATGTCGCCGCGCGCGGACACCTGCCCCTCGTTCACCTGCGCCTGCAGGTGCTCCAGGAGCACGCGCTGGCCCGTCATCTCCAGGCGGCCGGACATGCCGCGCACGGTGAGCGGCAGGTCGCGCATGGACATCCGCACGTCGGACAGCTCCGCGGTGCCCACCACCGAGGGCGCATCCAGGGTCCCGGTGGCCTCCGCGTCCACGCGCAGCTGGCCGCCCACGCGCTCCATGCCCGGCAACAGCGGCTCCAGGAGGCGTACGTCCATGCGGCCCTCGCGCAGGCTCATGTTCATCCCGCGCTTGCCCACCCAGCCGCCCAGGGTCACGTCCACGGACGCGCCGCTGAAGCGGAAGGGCTGCACGTCCAGCCGTCCCCCGGCGTACACCAGCACGAGCGGGCCCTGGTTCCGGCCGCGCAGGTCCCCCCGCGCGAGCGACAGCTCCCGCACCGTGGCCGCCACCGTGTACGCGTCGGGCTGCAACAGCGGGCCCTGGAGCGTCACGCGGCCCGCGAGCATGCCGGTGACGCCGGCCAGCACCGGGACCTGCGGCAGCAGCGGCTTGATCTCCGGCAGCATCAGGTCGAGCGTCGACTCGAAGAGATAGGGCTCCTTCACCGTCATCGACAGGGAGCCCTGAGCGTCGCGGAACGGCCGCCCGGTGATTCGCAGCGCCTTGCCCTGCTGGTGCAGCGCCAGGTCCATGGCGCCCAGGTCGCGCGAGGCGAACGTGATGCGCGGCCCCTTCAGCGTGGCCTGGATGTCGGGCTTGTCCGCCGTGCCCGCCACCGTCCCCGCGAGCGCCAGCGTGCCCTGGATGCCCATCTCCTCCGCCGTCTCGGGGCCCACGGCCTCGCCCAGCGACAGGTTCTCGCCGCCGAAGCGGTAGTCCAGCCCGCCCGCGAAGGTGAAGGTGCCCTCCGCCCAGGTGCGCCCCAGCCGGCCGTCCAACACGGTGCGCTCCAGCACCATCGCCTTGCCGTCCACGAAGCGCATCCGCGCGGAGCCCGCGCCCAGCCGGCGCCCCAGGTACGTGGTGTCGCGCAAGTCGAAGGCCACCAGCCCCTCCAGCTTCTCCAGCGGGCTGTCGATCTCCACGCGCCCGGACGCCGCGCCGCCGAACTGGCCCTGGATGACGGCGATGGACGGACTCAGGCCCGCCACCAGGTCCACCAGGTCCTCGGTGCGGCCCTGGGGCACGTTCACGTCCAGGCGCAGGTGCAAGAGGCGCGCGAAGGTGAGCGCCGCCTTGCCGAAGTACTGCGTGCGCCCCTTCTGGCCGGTGAGCGACGGGAACGACAGCAGCCCGTCCGAATACGACAGCTTCGCCTGCGTCACGCCCAGGCCGAAGCCCCAGAAGACGAAGTCGCGCAGGGACAGGCTCGCGTCCACCTTCACGTCCGAATACGGCCCCACGATGGAGTAGTTCGCCGAGCCGCGTCCGGACCACGGCAGCTCCGCGATGTGGCCGAAGTCCGACAGCTCCAGCTCGCCGTTGCCCTGGATGTCCAGCCCGCGCGCGGTGTCGAAGTAGAGCGTCACCTCGCCGTGCACGCGCGAGCGGCCGGACTCCACCGTGAGGCGGGTGAAGGACACGCGGTCCCCCTGGAGCTTCACCGCCGTCTGCGCGCGGCCCCGCTCGAAGGTCAGCAGCGTCTTGCCCGCGCGCGCCGGCGCGTCGAACGCGCGCGTCGCCAGCACGAAGCGGCCGGTGCGCAAATCCAACGGCCCGGACAGGGACGGCCGGGGCAGCAGCGTCCCGGTGAGGTGCGCGGTCGCGGTCGCGGGGAAGTCCACCCAGGAGCCCGCCACGCCCGCGCGCTCCAGGATGCGCCCGAACGACGCGTCCTCCGTCTGGAGCGACAGCTCCACCGGCAGGTCCGGCTTGAGCTGGAGCGAGCCGGAGAGCTTCACCTTGCCCGCGCCCACGGGAGCCTCCAGCGACTCCACGCGCACGCGGTCCCCCGCGTACGACAGGCGCGCGTTGAGGCTCAGCGGACCGTAGCGCTCATAGGCCAGGTTGCTCGCGGACAGGTCCGCGCCCACCACCAGCGCGGCGGGCTTCCCGGTGACGGACAGCCGCGTCCACAGGTGCCCGGTGGCGGGCCTGGGCAGCAGCTTCGCCTGCGACAGCGTGCGCAGCGGCAGGAACACCTGCGCGTCCAGCGCGAGCACCGGGTGGCACAGCGTCTCCACGCGACCGGACACCGTGGCGGTGATGTCGTCGAGCGCCACCTCCGCGCGCTCCACGTCCAGCAGCCCCTCGTCCGGATCCAACGCGCCGGTGAAGGCCAGCCGCCCCAGCGTCAGCTCGCCGCCGCTCGCGCCCAGGCGCACCAGCCCCTGCCGGGCGCCCACCTCCAGCTCCATCACGCCCCAGTGCTCCACCCACCCCACGTCGAGGTTCTCCACCTCCACGCTCCGGCCCTCCGGAAGGGCCAGCCGCACCTCCGCGCCGGTGATGTCCATGCGCCCCACGCCCACGCGCGCCAGCGGCGTGAGCGGGCACGCCGCGTCCTTGGAGGGCGGGCGCGTGGAGGGCCGCGACAGGTCCAACGTCACGCGCGGATGGCGCACGCGCACGTGGCCCAGCATGAAGCGCCGGGACAGGGGCGACAGGAAGCCCAGCCCCACCTCCGCTTCGTCCGCGGCGAACAGCGGCGTATCGCTTCCCGGCGCGAACACCGACACGCCGTGCAGCACCACGCGCGAGCCGAGCGGATCCAACTCGCACCGGCCAATGCCCACGTCCACGCCCAGCAGGTCCGGCAGGTGCCTGCGCGCCGCCGTGCAGGCGGCGTCCCAGGTGAACGGCTGGCGCAAGAGCAGGATGCTCCCCGACACCACGAGGAGCATCCACAAGAGCGCCTTGCGCGCACCGTTGCGGCCGGGGGGAGACAAGCCGCTAGAGCTTACCGAGTCCCTCGAGGTAGCGGTCGATCTCCGCCAGGTCGATTTTCGTGTTCGCCGTCCGGGGCAGCGACGTGGCGGGCGCGCTCGCCCGCTCGGCTGCCTGGGAGGCGGCCGAGCCGCCCTGGAGCCCCAGGTTCGTCCCGATGCGGTGCACCAACGCCGCGTCGATGGACTCCTGGCGCGCGAGGAACGCCTCGAAGAGGGCGTTGTCGCACAGGGTGTTGATGACGCGCGGCGTACCGCCGGAGTGCTCGTGCACCGCCAGCAGCGCCTCAGGCGTGAAGGGCATGCGCGGGCAGCCGGCGAGCCTCAGCCGGTGCTTCACGTACGCCTCGGTGGACTCCGCCGTGAAGGGCTCCAGCTTGTAGCGGAGGGCCACGCGCTGGGCGAGCGGCGGGTCCAGCTTCAGGTTCTTTTCAATCTCCGGCAGGCCGAAGAAGACGAAGGAGATGAGCTTGCGCTCGGGGACCTCCAGGTTCAGCAGCCCCCGGAACTCCTCCATGATCTCCCGCGTCTCCAGCATCTGCGCCTCGTCGATGAGGACGACGGCCTTCTTGCCGGACTCATAGATTTGCAGCAGGCGCTGGTAGAGCTGGGACAGGAGCGCCAGCTTCTCCTGCGCGGGGTTCTCCACCCCCAGCTGGAGCGCGATGCGGCGCAGCAGCCACTGGGCGGTGATGCCCGAGTGGATGATGACGAGCAGCGCGGCCTCGTACTCGGACTCTGGCAGCGAGTCGAGCATGCGCCGCGCGAGCGTCGTCTTCCCCGCGCCGATGTCGCCCACGAGGATGGACAGGCCCTTCATGTAGCCCACGGCGTGCATCAGCCGGGTGAGGGCCTGCGAGTGCTGCGCGGAGTTGTAATAGAAGCGGCTCACCGGAGCGTTGGAGAACGGCTCCTGGGTGAGTTCGAAGAAATCGAGGTAGGTCGTCATGGGCTCGCCGGGCCTCGCGGGGACGCGCTACACGTACCCTACTTTACGAGCCTTCGGCGCGCCTGCCGCGGGAACCGGTGCGGGCGTGACGGGGGCCTTGCCTCCGGCACGGGGCAGCGGGTCCTCTTCCGGCGCGGTCACCGCCGACAGCCGCGTCACCTGCGACCCCACGTCGCGGTACTTCGCGTCCATGGAGGCCACACGCTGGAAGTGGAAGAGCGCCTTGCCCGGCTCGTTGAGCGCGTCGTAGGCGCTCGCCAGCTCGAAGCCCAGCGCCTTGGCCACCTCGCCCACCGCGAGCGCGTTGGAAAGCCCTTCCTTGAACACCTGCACGGATTCGTCCGGACGGCCGCGCAGTGTGTGCAGCATGCCAATCATCGTCAGGCAGTCCAGCTCGCGCGCAGTGCCCACGCAGCCCTGGCGGGCCACGTCGAACTCGTGGACGGCGTCGTCCAGCAGGCCCATTTCCTTGTACGCGATGCCCAGGTCGTAGTGCGTGTCCACGTCCTCGGGCTTCACCACCTTGGCCAGGCCCTTCTTGAACTCGGCGAAGACCTCGTCCACCGAGTACTGGAAGTCCTCCTCGGCAGGGGGCACCGCCGCCAGCGACTCGCCGCCCAGGTCGTCCAGCTCGCCAGCCAGCTGCGCCGCGAGGTCGAACGCGTCACCGCCACCGCCGTCGTCGAGCGACGCCTCCGTCACCGGCTGCACGGAGGGCACCGACACGGGCTCCGAAGGAGCGTCGTCCTCGGGGGCCGCGCCACCGCCGGCCTCCATCTCCTCCAGGCGCGCCATCAACTCCCCGGCGCGCACGTGGCCCGGGAACGCGATGACCACCGTCTCCAGGATCTCCCGCGCCTCTTCCAGCAGCCCCTGGTCCAGGAAGAACGACGCCTCGTCGCACTCCTCGGCGGCGGGCTCCTCCTCGGGTTCGGCCTCGGGCTCCGGCGCGTCCGCCAGCGCCTCGGGCTCCGGCTCCGGCTCGGGTTCCGGCGCGTCCGCCAGCGCCTCGGGCTCCGGCTCCGGCTCGTCGTAGGACAGGCCCTCCAGCGGCGCGAGCACCAGATGCGCGGCGGTGGGCTCGTCGTCGTCCTCGTCGCCCAGCCCCATGCCGCCCGAGTACGGGGCGTCCTCCGGGGGCGCGAACTCCTCGTCCAGCCCGGCGTCGTCCAGCGAGGACACGTCCAGGGGCGCGAGGCCCACACGCGTGGGCGCGTCATCGTCCTCGCCCAGCCCCATGCCGGCATCGCCAAGCGACTCGTCGTCGCCCCCGCCCAGGGTCGGCAGCTGCCGCGTATCCGGCGCGGCTTCATCCAGCAGCGCCCGCGACGGAGACAGCACGCGCGTGGGTGACGGCTCGTCCTCGTCGCCCAGCGACATGCCGCCCGCGTCATCCGCGAGCACCATGGGCTCGTCGCCGCCCGTGTCCCCGAAGGAGTCCGCCGGGTACGCCAGCGAGTCGTCCGGGGCGACCAGCGGCTCGTCGTCCAGACCGGCGCCGTCCAGGCCCGGCTCGTCCGCCAGCACCAGCGAGTCCTCGTCGGACCCCGTCACCAGGTCATCCTGCGGGGGCAGGTCGTAGACGGTGTTCTCGGAGGAGCTGATGGGCTCGCCCATCACCGCTTCCTCGCCGCTGAGCGTGGCCTCCGCGACCTCGTCGTCGACGATCTCGTCCGAGTCCGTGCCGTGGCTCAGCGCCGCCAGCGCCAGCTCGTCGCCTTCGGGCTGCGCGAGCGCGTCGTCCGGTGGCTCCGCGACGAGGATCTCATCCTCGTTGGAGTCCACCAGGATGGCGTCCTCCTCCAGCGACTCCACGCCCGGCGTCGCCACCGGCGCCACCATGCCCCCGACCGCGCGCAGCACGGACAGGAAGGCGGGCACCTCGGGATGCGCCGGGTTCTCCTGGAGGATGGTCGCCAGGTACGGCTGCGCGCGCTGCACGTCCGCGCGACGCGTGCACAGGCGCAGCACGTTGAGCAGCTGCTCGGACGCCTGCGCGTCGTTATTGGCGGCCACGTAGATGTGGTACGCCTTCTCGTGCGCGTCCAGGTTCTCCGGATCCACCGAGAACACCTTG
The DNA here is from genome assembly GCF_009909145.1 of Corallococcus silvisoli. Classification (NCBI taxonomy): domain Bacteria; kingdom Pseudomonadati; phylum Myxococcota; class Myxococcia; order Myxococcales; family Myxococcaceae; genus Corallococcus; species Corallococcus silvisoli. Next base: position 307,333 of record NZ_JAAAPJ010000010.1, on the reverse strand, counting down.
CGGAGGTGTTCGAGCGCTTTGTCGTGGAGCCCGTACTTCACGTAGACGTCCGTCTCCGTGAGCAGCTTGGCCAGTTGCTCGCGGCTCATCCCCGCGGGCGCGGCCGGTACCACGGCCGCGGGCGGCGCGGCGGGCGCGGGACGGGACGGCGCTGCCGCGGCGGCGGGAGCGCTCCACGCGGGCGCCTCCTCATGCGGCTCCGCGGCCATCGGCGCGGGCTCGGGCTCCGGTTCGGCGACGGGCCCCCGGCGCGCGAGCAGATCCGGGTCCTGCGGATCCAACAGCTCAATCTGCGTCCACACCCCGTCGGACTCGGCGGTGCGGCCGCGCTCCTGGTGGATCTTCGCGAGCTCCTTGTAGACGGACACCGTCTTGGAGACTTGGCCCAGCCCCTGGAACGCCTGGGCCAGCAGCGTCAGCGTCTCCACGTCGCGGCCATCCGCCTTGAAGCACACCTGGAGCTTGGCGAGCGCGCGCTTCTGGTCGCCGCGCTGCAGGTACGACGCCGCCAGCTCCTTCGCGAGCTGCAGGTTCTCAGGCTCCAGCGCGGAGAGGCGCTCCGCGACGCGGAGCCAGTCGTCCGCGCGGCTGTTGCGCTTCAGGTACTCCGCGGCGCGCTTGAACTCCTGCGCCGCCTCCTTCGTCATGTTCTCGCGCGCGTACAGCTCCGCGAGCTTGATCTTCGACGCCACGTTCTCCGGGTCGAGATCCACCATCTTCTTGAGGGTGTCGAGGCTCGACTTGGTGTCGCCCGCCTTGTCGTAGTGATTGGCGACGATCTGGAAGTACGCCATCGCCTCCGACATCAACCCCAGCTGCTGGTGCAGCTCCGCCAGCTTGAGGTTCACCTCGAGCAGGTTCGGGTTGAGCTTGAGGACCTGCTTGTAGAGGGCGACGGCCTTGAGGAAGAAGCCGTCCGAGGAGTAGCTCTCCGCGACCTTGGTGAAGAAGTGCGCCGCCTGCGCGTTGTCATTCTTCTTCTGGTACAGCTCCCCCATCTTCTGGAGGACCCGGATGTCCTTCGGGTCGACCTCCAGGACCTTCTGGTACTCCTTGATGGCTTTGTCGTACGCGCCCTTCGCGACCAGCTTCGCGGCGGCTTCGATGATCTTGTTCTTGTCCATCGAGCGTGCGCTTCCGGCAGGCAGAAACCCCGAGGAACTTCGCGGGTTTCAGTCCTTCTCTGTGGGGGAGGTTCGGAGGCTAACGGAATCCTCCGATGCGGGTCAAGAAACAGCCTGCCCTCCCCTGGGGCTGGATCACCCGCTTGGACGCTCGTCCGCCCAGCGGGCTTTCCACGACTTCGGCCGACAGCGCTACGGCGTCTCTTCCACGGCCTTCTTCAGCCGGCGGGAACCGGTCTCGCTCGCCAGCAGGCGCTCCACGAACCGCGTGTCGTAGTTGCCCTCCTGGAACGACTCCTCCGCCAACGCCGCCCGGTGGAAGGGGATGTTGGTGCGGATGCCCTCCACCACGTACTCGGAGAGCGCGCGCTGCATGCGGCGGATGGCCGTCTCGCGGTCCTCCGCGTGCACGATGAGCTTCGACAGCAGGCTGTCGTAGTACGGCAGCACCGTGTAGTTCTCATACGCGGCGGAATCCACGCGCACGCCGTAACCACCCGGCACGCTGTAGCCGGTGATCTTCCCCGGCCACGGCGCGAAGGTGACGGGATCCTCCGCGTTCACCCGGCACTCGATGGCGTGCCCGCGGATCTGGACGTCCTCCTGCTTGAAGCGCAGCGGGTGTCCATAGGCCATGCGGATCTGCTCGCGCACCAAGTCCACGCCCATGACCAGCTCCGTCACGGGGTGCTCCACCTGGATGCGCGTGTTCATCTCCATGAAGTAGAACTCGCCGCGCTCGTCGAGCAGGTACTCGATGGTGCCCACGTTGTTGTAACGGAGCTTCTTCATCGCGGCGACGGACACCTCGCCCATGCGCTGGCGAAGCTCCGGCGTGAGCGCGGGGGACGGGCTCTCCTCGATGAGCTTCTGGTGCCGGCGCTGCACCGAACACTCACGCTCGTTGAGGTGGATGATGTTCCCGTGCTCGTCCGCGACGATCTGAATCTCGATGTGGCGCGGCTTCTCCACGTACCGCTCGATGTAGAGGTCGCCGTTGGAGAAGCTGGCCAGGGCCTCCGCCTGCGCGGTGGAGAACGCCTGCGCGAGCACACCCGGCTCGCGGACGATCTTCATGCCCTTGCCGCCACCCCCCGCCGCCGCCTTGAGGATGACCGGGAAGCCAATCTCCTTGGCGAACGCCTCCGCCTCGCGCGGATCCTTCACCGTGCCGGGGCTGCCGGGCAAGAGCGGCATGCCCGCCTCGCGGGCCGCGGCGCGCGCGCGCACCTTGTTGCCCATCAGCCGCAGCATCTCCGGACGCGGCCCGATGAAGCGGATCTTGCAGTTCTCGCAAACCTCCGCGAACTCGGCGTTCTCCGACAGGAAGCCGTAGCCCGGGTGGATGGCGTCCGCGCGGGTGATCTCCGCCGCGGAGAGCAGCTGCGGCACGTTGAGGTAGCTCTCCTTGGACGGGGGCGGCCCGATGCAGACCGCCTCGTCCGCGAAGCGCACGTGCAGCGCGTTGGCGTCGGCGGTGGAGTGCACCGCCACGGTGGCGATACCCAGTTCACGGCATGCGCGGATGACCCGAAGGGCGATCTCCCCGCGGTTGGCGACCAGTACCTTCTTGAACACGGCCGTGCTCCTTCGCGAGGGCCTGGGGCGCGTCCCGTCCAGGGAATGGACCGGACGCGCCTTGCGAGGTGACTCAGGCCGGCTCGATGCGGAACAGCGCCTGGCCGAACTCCACCGGGCGACCGTTCTCCACGAGGACCTCGGCGATCTTGCCGGAGACCTCGGACTCGATTTCATTCATCAACTTCATCGCTTCGACGATGCAGAGCACCTGCCCCTTGCGCACCACCGTGCCCACGTCCACGAACGCGGGCTGGTCGGGCGCGGGGGTCCGGTAGAACGTCCCCACGAAGGGGCTCGTCACCAGGTGACCCGGCTTCTCCGCGGGCTTCTCCGCCTGCGCGGCGGCGGGAGCCGCGGACGCCACGGCGGGGACCGCACGTTGCGCGACGGGGGCGGCGTACTCGACCGGCGGCGACACCGTCACCCCGGGGCCGGAAGGCGCCGTGTGGTGCACGATGGTCGTCTCCGGCGCGTGACCACGGCGGATGTAGAGCTTCTCCGGGCCCCGCGTCCACACCAGGCGGGTGACGTCCGAGGCCTCCAGGATTTCGACGATCTGCCGGAGGGCCTCCACGTCCAGGGACGTGGTTCCCGAGTCTCGCCCGGAAGCCGCTCCCGAGGACTCAGCCGGCCGGGTTGCCTTGCGCTTCGTTGCCATTCAGACCCCTCCAGGAGTCGCCAGGTGAAGGGGACGGCTCTAGCCCGCGGTGGCCACGCGGGTGAGGTACTTGCCACCTTCACGCGTGTCGATCTTCAGCACGTCACCCTCGTTGATGAACAGGGGAACGTTGACCGTGAAGCCGGTCTCCATCGTCGCGGGCTTCATCGCGCCGGACACGGTGTCGCCGCGCACGCCCGGGTCGCACTTGGTGACCTTGAGGTCCACGGAGTTCGGCAACCCCACGGAGATGGCCTTGCCATTCCAGTAGAGGACTTCCACCGGGGTGTTCTCCTTGAGGAAGTTCTTCGCCTCGCCCAGGACCTTCTCCGTGATGAAGGTCTGCTCGAAGGTCTTCTTCTCCATGAAGTAGTACTCGTCGCCGGACGAGTAGAGGTACTCCATGTCCTTCTGCTCGATGTCGGGGATGCCCACCTTGTCGCCGGACTTCATGGTGGGCTCCAGCATGCGACCGCTGAGCAGGCTGCGAATCTTGGTCCGCACGAACGCGGAGCCCTTGCCCGGCTTGACGTGCTGGAAGTACTCGATCACGAACGGCTCGCCGTCGATCTCGATCTTCAAACCATTGCGGAACTCGGACGTGTCGACAAAACCGGCCATGGGGACCGACTCCTTCAGCCTGACCTGACTGACGTAAAGACGAAAGTCGGGGGTGTCTAGCCCATGCCCTGTTTCCTGCAAAGGGGAAACAGGCGGCACGCTGCGTCGCCGGGCAGGCTCGACAAGCCCCTGCCCGGGCGGGCGCGCGAGGCTACAGCTCCGCCTTCACCTGTGGCGCGGTGACGCGCAGGACGTAGCGCCCCTTGCCGAAGTTCCCGTCCGCGCGCAGGGCCAGCACCAGGAAGTAGTCCGGCGTCAGCAGGCGCATCACGGTGAGAACCTTCTCGCTGTTGACACTCACCTCGGTGACGGTGCCCGTCTTCAGCGACTCGGCCGCGTTCTTCAGCTGCGTGAGCAGGTTGGCGTACTCCACCCAGGTGCCGGAGACGTCCAGCTCCGTGGCCTCGTCCTTCTGGAACGTGTCCACGGAGATGCCGTCGAAGCCCATCACGCTGCACGCGAGGGCTCCGTCCACCTGGTTCACCACCGCTTCAAGGTGCGTGCGAAAGGACATGGTCATCCCGGCCGGGCATCAGCGCCCGAGCGCTACAGACACGTGGGGTACTGGCCGTCCTGTCCACCCAGCGACCCGCAAGGGGCCACGGGCGTGGGAGCCGTTCCAACCGCGCAGGCGGGAATGGCCACGGCCCGCTGGGAGACGTCGATGCCGTAGACGAGTTCGTTGGACTCGAACGACTTCTTGCCTGACGCGTACTTGCCCGTGAGCTGCGCCGTGACGAGCACCTGGACCGTCGTGCCTCCCGCGGTCGCCGCGGCCAGGGCCTGCGCGGCATCCGTGGTCATCAAGTTTGCCAGCAGCAGGTTCTCATCCGATCCCGGGTTGAGCGCCGCCGCGTAGGGAACTTCCTGGTCGGGGATGGAGACGCTGGGCGTCGAAGCGTAGGAAAGCTTCAGCGTTTCCACGAAGGCAGTGGCGGAACCACCGACGTCCCCCCCTGGATCCAGCGGGACGCCGTTCACGTCGATGGGCGTGTTGGTGTAGGCCGACCGGACGACGAGCCCGACCAGATAGGAACTCCTGAACTGGAGGTTGAGCGAGCCACTCGCAATGCCGGGAGCCGTGGCGGTGAAGGCGCAGGCATCGCTCGGCTGGATGGTCTGGAGGATCTGGACGACGTTGGCGCTTTCAGAGCACGAGCACAGACCCAGCGCCAGGGTCGCGGCAGCGAAGAAGGGCTTCATTGGAATGGGGTCTCCCAATCAGGGCGCCGAGCCTAGAGGCTCTGCGCGATGGTCTGCCGGTTGAGGATACGGGGCGTGATGAAGATGAGCAGTTCCTGACGCTCATCCGTCTCCAAAGTGCTCTTGAAGAAGAAGCCCAGCACGGGGATCCGCGACAGGAAGGGCACCGAGTCACGCGAGGTGCTGCCCCGGCGCACGTAGATGCCACCGATGACGGTGGTATCGCCATCCTTCACCAGGACCTGGGTGTTGGCCTCCTTGCGCTGGATGGACGGCTGACCATTCGCGCCCGTGTTGGACGGATCCGGCTGGTTGTTCTGCGCCGCGATGGACATGAGGATGCTGCCGTCCTGGGTGATGTGCGGCGTGACTTCCAGGGACAGGCGCGCTTCGACGAAGGTCGTGTTCACACCGCCGGCAGACGTCTGGCTGAACGGGATGGACAGACCCTGGCTGATGCGGGCCGTGTTGTTGTCGAGCGTCGTGACCTTGGGCGACGAGATGGTCTTCACCGTGCCCTCCGTCTCCGCCGCGGACAGGCGCAGGTTGAGCTGCAGGGCGCCGCCCGCGGAGCCGAAGGCGAAGCCCATGGCGCCACCGAGGCCTTCACCCACGGCCGCCGGCAGGTTCACCGCGAAGTTGGGCGCGGTCGGCACACCCGGCGCGGAGCCAGACGCGCCGCCGGTCACGCCGACGGTGCTGGGGAAGATGAGGCCGGTGGGGTTGCCGGACGCTTGCGACAAGCGAGCCTGCCCGCCCCACTGCACGCCCAGGGCGCGGCTGAAGGTAGTGCTCGCCTCCACGATGCGGCTCTCGATGAGCACCTGCGGCGTCTGCGTGTCCAGGCTGCGCACCAGGGCGCGCGCCTTCTCCGTGTTGGAGCGGATGTCCTTCACGATGAGCACGTTGGTGCGCGTGTCCACCGTCACCGAGCCACGGTCGCTGAGCACGTCCTTGACCCGCGACGACATGTCCGCGGCCACCGCGTAGTTCACCGGCACCAGGCTGACCAGCAGGTCCTCCTGCTGCTGCAGCGACTTCTTGCGCTCCTGGCGCAGCCGCGCCTCCTCTTCCAGGGTCTTCAGGGGCGCGATGCGGATGATGTTGCCCACCTGCTCCTGACCCAGCTGCTTGGTGCGCAGGATGAGGTCCAGCGCCTGGTCCCAGGGCACGTTGCGCAGGCGGATGGTCACGCGGCCCGACACGTCGTCGGCCACGACGATGTTGCGCTTGGAGATCTCCGCGATGACGCGCAGCAGGTTCTGGATGTCGATGTCCTTGAACTCGAAGGACACGCGCTTGCCACGGTAGCGCGCCTGCTGGGGCGCGCCCTCCGCCGCGTACGCCGGGGCCTCCGCGGTGAAGCCGGCGGTGCGCTGCGTGAGAGCCACCTCCTCCGTCTTCACGCCCTGCACGTCCAGCCGCCAGCTCAGGCTGTTGGCGCCCTGGGTGACGTTCTCCTCGATGGCGCCGTCGGCGGCGACCACCAGGCGCACCTTGCGGCCCTCACCCGGCACGCTGAAGGCGCTGATCATCTTCACCGGCGTGTCCAGCGCGCTGGTGTCCAGGCTGCGCTCCAGCTTCTTGGGCAGCCGCGCGTTCTCCAGCGTCAGCACCGCGCTGCGAGGATCCGGGCGGTCCACCTTCCACGCGGTCGCGCCGGACAGCTTCAGCTGCACACGGCCACCCGAGGGGCTCTCGTCGAAGGACAGGTCCTTGACCTCCACCACCGCGAGCTGCGGGGCGGACGGGGCCGCGGCAGGCTTCGCCGCCTCCTGCGCCGGCAGCGGCTGCGGGCGCAGCGGTTCGGTCTCCGCCACCGCGTCGCGGGGCTGGGAGGGCTTCGGCTTGCGCGCCACCGCGCCGCCCAGCACCACCTCCAGGCCACGGTCGGAGCGGTCCACGCGGTAGGCGGGCATGTCGCCCTTCGCAACCAGGACCAGGCGCACCTTGTCCTCATGGGCGCCCACGCGCACATCCTTGAGCAGGTTGCCCTTAACCTTGGGGGCCTTCGCGCTCAGGCCCACACCGTAAACGTCCACGGCCAGGCGAGGCGGATCCACCAGCTCCAGGACCTCGTAGCGAGCGATGTCGCCGTCGGCGCCCACGCGCAGGGCGTCGCCGTCCAGGGACAGCCGGGTGATGC